>JAKONB010000587.1 GCA_022702195.1 Beijerinckiaceae bacterium
CCCTTGACGCCTTCCCCCGGCGGCCGCTCCTCCTTGCCCGCCGCGGGGTCCGATGCGGCTTGACGCGCCGGCGCTCGCCCGCCTGCCGGCTTTCGCGCCGGGCCAGCGCATCGGCCTCTATGGCGGCTCGTTCAACCCGGCCCATCTCGGGCACCGGCATGTCAGCCTCGTCGCCCTGAAGCGTCTGCGCCTCGACCGGGTGTGGTGGATGGTGACCCCCGGCAATCCGCTGAAAGATCGCGGCGAGCTCGCTTCCCTGGATGCCCGGGTGGGGGCGGCCCGGGGCGTCGCCGCGCATCCGCGCATCGCGGTCACGGATTTCGAGAGCCGGATCGGCGCGCGCTTCACCGTGCAGAGCCTGCGCTACCTGCGAGCGCGGGCGCCGTCGGTACATTTCGTCTGGATCATGGGCGCCGACAGCCTGGCGAGCTTCCACCGCTGGCGGGGCTTCCCGGCCATCGCCGCCGCCATGCCGATCGCGATCATCGACCGGCCGGGCTTCACCCTCACCGCCCCCCAGGCCCGTGCCGCCCGGGCGCTGGGCCGCTGGCGCCTCGACGAATCGCAAGCCGGCCTGCTCGCCACTCGCAAGCCGCCCGCCTGGGTGTTCCTGCACGGCCCCCGCTCGGGCCTCTCGTCCACTGCCCTGCGCGCCAAGGGGTGAAGGCGACGGGCGTTCGTGGGAAAAAGCAAGCGGCACATTCCACTTTGACGGCAATCAGGGTAGGGTCGCGCGCATGATGGCCAACACGGGAACCGAGACGCTGAACGATCCGATCCACCAGGGACCCGACGGTCCCAATCAGGCCGCCGAGCGGAAGATCGACGACCTCCGGGCCCTGGCGCTCGATTGCATCGAGGACATGAAGGCCGAAGAGACGATCGCGATTGATCTCATGGGCCGGACCTCGCTGGCCGACACCATGATCATCACCTCGGGCCGTTCGCAGCGCCATGTCGGCGCCATCGCCGACCGCATCCTGCAGGACATGAAGGCGAAGGGCTTCGGCACCGCCCGGGTCGAGGGCCTGCCGGCCTGCGACTGGGTGCTGATCGATGCCGGCGACATCATCGTGCACATTTTCCGCCCGGAAGTGCGCGGCTTCTACAACCTCGAGAAGATGTGGGGCGCCGACCGTCCCGCCGCGGTCGCCGAGTGACGCGACGCGGGGCACGGGTTCCGTGCGCTTGCTCCTCGCGGCCGTCGGCCGCCTGAAGGCCGGTCCGGAACGCGACCTCGCCGCGCGCTACCGCGAACGCGCCGCCCAACTCGGGCGCGGCCTCGGTTTTCCCGCCTGCGACGTGTCCGAGATTCCCGAATCCCGGGCGCGCCGGCCGCAGGACCGCTGCGCCGAGGAGGGGGCGGCGATCCTGGCGCAGGTCCAGGGGGGCGCCCTGCTGGTCTATGACGAGCGCGGCCGCAGCGACCTCACCAGCGAGACCATCGCCGGGCGCATCGCCGGATGGCGCGACGCGGCCCGGCCCGCCCTGGTCATCGCCATCGGGGGCGCGGATGGGCTGGATCCCGGCCTGCGCGCCCGGGCCGACCTGACCCTGTCGTTCGGGGCCGCCACCCTGCCTCACGGCCTTGTGCGCGTGCTGGCCCTCGAGCAGGTGTACAGGGCGCTGACGATTCTGTCCGGCCACCCGTATCACCGCGGAAACCTCGACGAGCGATGAGCCGACCGACGCGACGCACGGCGAGACTCGACCGGCCCCGCCTCCTCGGCGCCGCGCTGGTCGCCCTCGCGCTCAGCGGCGCGGCGTCAACCATCCGTGCCGAGCAGCCCGCGACTCCGGACGCGATCCAGAAGGCCCTCGACGAGAAGAACCGGCGCGCCGAGAACCTGAAGCGGATCGAGGAGGCCCTGGCCGCCAGCGCCGGCGCACGTGCGCAGCTCGAGGCCGAGGTCGCCGCCATCGCGGGCGACCGCGCCAAGCTCAACACCGCCCTGCTCGACGCCGCCCGCCAGTCCCAGGCCACCGAGGACCGGATGAGCCGGCTCGAAGACCGGTTGAAGACGATGGGCGCCAGCGAGGCGGCCCTGCGCCGCTCCCTCGACGCGCGCCGGGGAATCATCGCCGAAATCCTGGCCGCGCTTCAGCGGATGGGACGCCGCCCGCCCCCCGCCGTGCTGGTCAGCCCCGAGGACGTGCTGTCGGTCATCCGCACCTCGATGCTGCTGGGTGCCGTGGTGCCCGAATTGCGCGGCGAGGCCGAGACCCTGGCGGCGGACCTGACCGAGATGGTCCGCCTCAAGGGCCTCATCGCCGCCGACCGCGAGGGACTCCGGACCGACCTCGCCGGCTGGGCCAAGGAACAGCAGCGCCTCAACGCCCTGGTGGCCGCCCGGCGCGCCCGCCAGGCGGAGGTCGAGAGCGGCCTCGTGGCCGAGCGCGCACGGACGGCGGAGCTGGGCGTCCAGGCGAAAAGCCTGAAGGATCTGCTCGACCGGATGGAGAGCGAGGTCGCCTCCGCCCGCCGCGCCGCCGAGGAGGCCCGCGCCGCCGAGACCCGCGAGGCCCGCGCGACGCAGGAGCGTTTCGCGGCAGCCGGCGCGCGCGATCCCGCCCGCCTCGCCCCCAAGGTCCGGTTCGTCGAGACGCGCGGCGACTTGCCTCGCCCGGTGAGCGGCGCCATGCTGCGAAGCTTCAACCAGCCCGACGGAAACGGCGGCACCACCCGCGGCATTTCGCTCGCGACCCGGCCCAAAGCGGTGGTTTCCTCTCCGGCGGATGGTTGGGTCTCGTTCGCCGGGCCGTTCCGGTCGTATGGTCGACTCTTGATCATCAACGCCGGCGATGGCTACTATCTGCTGCTGGCAGGGATGGATCAGATCAACGTCGAGGTCGGCCAGTTCGTGCTCGCGGGTGAGCCCGTGGCGGCGATGGGCGAGGGTGGCGGGGGCGCCGCTCCCGCCGGCAGCGATCCGGTATTGTACGTCGAGTTCAGAAAAGACGGCGGCTCCATTGATCCGGAGCCATGGTGGGCGAAGAGCCCCAGCGAGAAGGTTCGCGGATAATGCGCAAGGTTTCCCTCGTCCTCGTCGGCGCGTTCCTGGGCGTCGGCTCCACCATGGTGGCGACGCAGACGCGCCTCCTCTCGGGAACCAGCGCGGTGGCGGCCTCCGCAGAGACCTATCGCCAGCTCAGCCTGTTCGGCGACGTGTTCGAGAAGGTCCGCACCGATTACGTGGAGAAGCCCGACGAGGCCAAGCTGATCGAGGCGGCCGTGAACGGCATGCTAACCTCCCTCGATCCGCATTCGAGCTACATGGATTCCAAGAGCTTCCGCGACATGCAGGTGCAGACGCGCGGCGAGTTCGGTGGCCTCGGCATCGAGGTCACGATGGAGGACGGCCTGATCAAGGTCGTGACGCCCATCGACGACACCCCCGCCGCCAAGGCCGGAATCCTCAGCAACGACGTCATCACCCAGATCGACGAGGATCAGGTCCAGGGTCTGACCCTGAACCAGGCGGTGGACAAGATGCGCGGACCGGTGAACTCGCCGGTCAAGCTCAAGATCAGCCGCAAGGAGTCCAAGGACCCGATCGAGGTCACGCTCAACCGCGACGTGATCAAGATCAAGCCGGTGCGCTCGCGTGCCGAAGGCGGCGATGTCGGCTACATCCGCCTGACCCAATTCAACGAGCAGACCTTCGACGGCCTGCGCACGGCCATCGACAAGCTCAACAGCGACATCGGGGCCGACAAGCTCAAGGGCTACGTGCTCGACCTGCGCAACAACCCGGGCGGCCTGCTCGACCAGGCCGTGATGGTGTCGGACGCCTTCCTCGACCGGGGCGAGATCGTGTCCACCCGCGGCC
>JAKONB010000590.1 GCA_022702195.1 Beijerinckiaceae bacterium
CGCCGCGGGGTTCGGCTGACGGCGGCAGGCGTCGCGATCCTCCCGGCCGTGCGAACGTTCGTCGATCAGGCGGGGCGGCTGGAACTCGCCGTGCGGGAGGCGGTGGCAGGCCGAACCGGGACACTGACCATCGGGGCCATCAACGCGGCCCTGGTGGAGGACATCCCCCCTCTGGTCGCCACCTTGCGGACCGCGCATCCCGGCCTGACGGTGGCGATCAGAGAGATCGACAGCGTCGAGGCGGTCCCGGCCCTCGAGGCCGGCGACATCGACCTCGCCTTTGCTCGGCTCGAAGGGGTGCTCGGACCCACGATCCAGTCGCGGCCGGTGGCGCAGGACAGGCTTGCGGTGGTCCTCCCGAAGGGACACCGCCTGACCAGCATGGCCGAGGTTCCTCTCGCTCTGCTGGCGCGGGAGGACTTCGCGATGTTCGCGCGCCGTTCGAGTCCCGTCTACTTCGACCGGGTTCTGGCGGCCTGTCACGCCGGAGGCTTCTCGCCCCGCATCCTGCACGAGGTCCGCTCCGTCACGTCACAGATCGCGTTCGTGGGCTGTGGTCAGGGGATTGCGCTTGTCCCGTCGCGGTCCGAACGGCTCGCTCCGCCCAGCGTCGTCTTCCGGCCCTTGGAAGAGCGGATCGAGATCGTCGCCACCGCGCTGGTTTGGTCCACCGCGCATCACAACCCGCTGATCGACGCGGTCCTCGATTGGGCTGACCCCGGCGGCGCCCATGGGTCGGGACCGTATACCTAGCGCATCGACCCGGAGATCGGATCCGGGACGATGCGCTCGGTTCTTGATGTTGCATCGTTGCTTCTCGAAAGCCGGAGACCACCTTTCGGAACGATGCTCCAGGGGCCGCGCTCCCGAACCCGGACAGCCGATCGGGTCGACGACCCGTCGGGGGCGTGGGAAGGGAGGCCGCCCCGGGTGGCGGGTCCCGCATCACCGCGTCTCCGGCTCGCTCTCCTCGGGGTCGATGTCGGCGAGATCCGGCCCCTCGCCGCGACAATACCGATCCTGGGCCTCGGCCACACGACGGGCGGCCTCGGCATGGCGGCTGGATGCGACGGTGAGCGCGCGATCCCCCGGGAGACCGCGCTTGATCGCGAGGAGCTCCGGATCGCCCCAACGGTCCAGCAACGCCTGGAAGGTCTCATGGCGGGCACGATCGAAGGGAATGCGCCGTCCCATCCTGTCCTTGTACGGGTGGGCCGGATGCAGGCCGGCGCAGGGGACGTAGCCGAACGGGATCGGGGTCGTCGTCGCATGCGTCCGCTTCGCGTTCAGGAGCTTGGGCAGCACATGCGTGTGCGGTCCCTCGGGACTCGTGCCCCCCGAGGGCGGGATCGGCGCATAGACCTCGATGCGTCCGATCCGCGACAGGAACACGCGATGCGGGCTCATCGCGACCATGTGCGGACCGATCGGATTGCCGGGTTCGAACAGCGCCTGCCCGACCCCGGAGCGCAGGCACGCCACCGCCTCGGGATCGCTCGTCCGCACGCAGGCATCGACGGCCAGGAGATCGAGGCCGAGGTCGAACAGGATGCTCCCGCGATCCTCCACCCGCGCGGCGTGGCGATCGGGACCGAGTTCGGTGACGACGCGCCGGCGGCTCATCGCGCAGGCCCCTTCCGGCAGGCACAGCGCGACGGCGTGGTTCCAGCCCGACGTGACCGCCGTCTCGTAGGCCGCGGGCAGCAGGTCGGCGGAGGGCGCGAGGGCGATCGCTCCGCGCGCCGTCGCCATGCCGAGCCGGTCGTCCGGCAGTGCCGCGACGGCCTCGTCCGGATCGCGCATGAACTCGGCGATGGCCCCGAAGCTGCCGAGGCTCCAGGCCGTGCCCGGATCCCGCAGGGCATCCCAGAGCAGCGCCTCCACGGCGATGGCGTGGTCGGCGGGGGGCGTGACGCGGGTCATGCGGGCGGTCCCTTCGGATGGAGCCCCTGGCGTTCCCAGGGCAGGAGGTAGGCCGTGCCGTCGCGGTGCGTGCCGCGCTGGACGGTGAGACCGAACACGCTGTGCAGTCGTGCGTCGGTCAGGGCGGCCTCGGGCCGGTCGTCGGCGGCGACGCGGCCGCGGCCCAGCACCACGAGGCGGTCGCAGAAGCGTGCCGCCAGCGTCAGGTCGTGGAGCACGGCGACGACGCCGGTCCCGGTCCGGCTCGTGGCGCGGAGCCGGTTCATCACGTCGAGCTGATGCGCCGGATCGAGCGCCGTGATCGGCTCGTCGGCCAGCAGGATCTCGGCCTCCACGGCGAGCGCCTGGGCGAGGAGCACGCGCATGCGCTCGCCGGTGGACAGGCTCGCTTCCGTTCGCTCGCGCAGGTGCAGGATGTCGGCGAGCTGCATCGCCCGGTCCACGGCCATCCGGTCGGTCTCATCGGCCGACGCGAAGATCCGGCGATGCGGGAGCCGTCCGAGGGCGACGACCTCGGACACGCACATGGGCCAGCCGATGCCGGCCCCCTGGAACAGCACCGACACCCGACGCGCGCGCGCCTCGCGGGTGATCGCGGCGAGCGGTCGCCCGTCGAGGGTGACGTGGCCCGTCGTGGGAGCGGCGAGGCCGGCGAGGATGCGGAGCAGCGTGGTCTTGCCCGCCCCGTTGGGGCCGACGAGCCCCACGAACTCGCCTGCGGCCACCGCGACCGTCACGTTCTCCAGGATCGCGCGGTCGCCGATCCGGACACCGACATCCTCGGCCGCGAGCCGCGTCACGTCTGCCCCCGGCGCCGGAACAGCAGGCCGATCAGGAACGGTGCGCCGACGAGGGCGGTCACCACGCCGAGTTTCAGCTCGGGCCGCGTCGGCAGGAGGCGGACCGCGATATCGGCGACCAGGACCAAAGCCGCGCCGAGGAGGCCGCTGGGCAGGAGGCTCGCACCCGGCCGGGCGCCGACGAGGGGGCGCACGAGATGGGGCACGACGAGGCCGACGAAGCCGATCGCCCCGCTCACGGCGACGCCGCTGCCGACCGCCAGGGCGGCCCCCGTGACGATGCGGATGCGCACCGAGGCGAGGTCGAAGCCCAGACTCGCGGCGGTGTCCTCGCCCAGCGACAGCGCGTCGAGGGCGCGGGCCGTGGAGAGCATCAGGCCCCAGCCGATCGCCATGAGGGGAAGGCAGAGCCACACGTGGTCCATGCTGCGATCGGCGAGGGACCCCATCAGCCAGAAGACGATCTCGAGCGCCGCAGAGGGGTTCGGCGCGAGGTTGAGGGCGAGCGCCGTCAGCGCCCCGGCGAGGCTCGACAGGCCGACGCCGGCCAGGATCACCCCGAGGGTTCCCGCGCCGCGCGCCGCCAGGAGGTTGATGCCGAGTGCCGCCAGCGCCGCGCCCGCGATACCGCCCAGCGGCAGCGCCAGGCCGAGGCTGCCGGCGAGCCCGCCGTAAAAGACCACCACGGCTCCGAGCGCGGCGGCCGAGGAGATGCCGAGGATGCCCGGATCGGCCAATGGATTGCGCAGGTAGCCCTGCATCACCGCGCCGGTCAGTCCGAGGCTGAAGCCGACGAGACCGCCCAGCAGGGCGCGCGGGATGCGCAGGTCCCACAGCACCAGGGCCGGCAGCGTCGGCCGGCCCGCGAGGAGGTCGGCAACCGCGGCCGGAACGTCGAAGGCGACGTAGCCGATCGCCACCGAGGCGAGGGTCAGGCCCGCGACGAGGAGGCTCGCGATCGCGATCAGCCCCCGGCCCGACCGGGCCGGTCGGATGACGGGAATCGACGGCATGGGCGCGTTCATCGGGCCGGTCCTCGGCTCAGCGCGGCGGCCGCGAGGCGGGCGACAACCTCGGCCACCTGGGGGCCGGGACAGGTCCAGAGGCGGTCCGGAATCGACACGGTGCGTCCCTGGCGGCGCAGCGCCGCCAGGATCGGGTGCCGCAGGAGCGCATCGGCGAGCGACGGCGCCCCCTGCGGATCCTCGTCGAGGATGACGAGATCGGCCGCGGCGAAGGCCGCCGCTTCCAACGGAACCTGACCCGTGCGGTCATGTCCGATCTCGGCGGCGACGTTGATCAGCCCGGCCGCCGTGAGGATCGCATCCCCGAGCGTGCCGGGCGCGACCGTGAAGGCGTTGGGGCGCATCACCAGGGCACGCAGACGCGGCAGCCGATCCGGTGGCCCGATTTCGGCGAGCCTCCCGTCGAAATCCGCGATCATGCGTGCGCCGCGCTCGGGATGGCCGAGCGCGGCCGCCACGGTGCGGATCTGCGCCCGCACCCCGGAAAAATCCACCGGCACGCCGAGTTCGAGCGGCGGAAAGCCGATCCGTTTCAGCAGGCCGACGGTGCTCCGCGTGGTGAAACTCCCGGCGACCACGAGATCCGGTCGCAGGGCGATGATCTCCTCGGACAGGCCACGGGTCAACGGCACCCCCGCGGCCCGCTCGGCGACCGTCGACCCACCGGGGTCGCGGGCGAGGAACGTCACCGCCGCGACCTGATCGCGGTCGGCGAGGCGCAGCACGAGCTCGTCCGCGCACAGATTCATCGACACGACCCGGGCGGGCCGCGGGCCGGATGAGGGTTCGATCTCGGCGGGCCGGGCCGCACCGCAGCCGACGGCATGAACCGTCAGCAGCCATACGAGCCCCGGACATTTGGGGAGCGGCACGATGAGCGTCCTCAGAACGTGGCCACGCGCACGCCACCGTAGACGCCAAGCCCCGCCCCGAGGAAACCGGTCGGGTTCTGGTCGCGCCGATCGAACAGGCTATCGATCCGGGCGAACAGCGTCAGGGTCTCCGACCAGGCATGGTTGGCCGAGAGGTTGACGAGGGTGAAGCCCGGGTTCTTCAACCGGGTGACCGAGAAGTCGCGGTTGCCGTCGACGAACGCGCCGAGGAAGAGCGTCGTGCCGGTCAGCGTCAGCCCTGGCAGGGGCGTCCAGATGGCCGTGGCGCCGACCTTGTGACGGGGCCGGCGCAGGAGTTCCCGGTTGGCGACCTCGCCCTTCGTGCTGGTGTTGGTGTAATCGACCCGGCCGCTCCAGGCCGCGTTGAACCGCAGCGAGACGAAGCTCTCTGCGCCGTAGGCGACGGCCCTCCCCACGTTCACGTGGGTGCCGTAGGTCGGAAAGTAGGCGGTGTCGACGAGGTCGGAGAAATCCGTCTCGACATAGGTGCCCCCGATCGTGACACGACCGTCGAACAGGGGCTGCTCCAGGCCCGCATCGTAGCCGAAGCTCTTTTCCGGCCGCAGGTTGGGGGTCCCGAAGAAGCGCAAGCCCGGGTAATCCTGATAGAACTGGTTCAGGGTCGGCGGCTTGAAGCCGGTGCCGACGCTGCCCTTCCGGCGGGTTTCGGTCCCCGGCACGATGTCGCTCGGAGCGACGCGGACGGTGGTGGCGTCGCCGAACTGGTCGTTCGCGTCGTACCGGATGTTGGCCACGAGGAAGGTGCGGTCGGTGATCGCCGATTGCAGATCGGCGAACCCGCCGGTGTTGCCGTTGCCCGTCTCGAGACCGGTCACGGAGAGACGTTCGTCCTCGCGCTGCGCCCCGAACACGGTGTGGAAGCCGGGGGGGCGGGGTCCACTCGGCCTCGCCGCGCAACGGTCTCGCTGTTCGCCGAGCCACGGTCCTTGCCTGTGGCGAGCGGCCTGGGAGGCGTCACGCCGTCCTCGGCCGAGGACGAAGCGCGCGACCATGCCCGGACCAAGGTGCAAGCCTCGGACACCGGACCCAAACCCACTGGCCTCCGGGAAACCCGGAGCGGTTCAGACTGAGTGCCAGCGTGCGGATGACCGCATGCCCCTCGATCACCCCTTGAAGGCTGGCTGGGTCCATGGACCTCAGGTCGTAGTCCATCGGGGGCTCACACGACGTTTATGTTTCACATGATTTCATCTGCCGTCGAGAACCCGCGCCACCCCATGCCGACCCCTACTCCACCGTCACCGATTTCGCGAGGTTGCGCGGCTGGTCCACGTCTTTCCCCATGAACACCGCCGTGTGGTAGGCGATGAGCTGGATCGGCACGGCGTAGACGATGGGCGCCACCACCGGATCGAGGTCGGGCATGGTCA
>JAKONB010000595.1 GCA_022702195.1 Beijerinckiaceae bacterium
CGACTACTTGATCAGCTTCGAGGACGGCAAGCAGTACAAGACCCTGCGCCGGCACCTCACCCTGCGCGGGCTGACCCCCGAGCAGTACCGCGCCAAGTGGGGCCTGGCGCCCGACTATCCGATGACCTCGGCCAGCTATTCCGAGCAGCGCTCCGAACTCGCCCGCGCGCTGGGTCTGGGCCAGCAGCGCCGCAAGGGGATCGCGAAGGCTGCCCCGGAGGAGGTGGTGAGCGCCCCCGAGCCGGAGCCGGTGGTGGAGGAAGAAGCCCCGGCGGCACCGGAGAAGAAGCGTCGGGCCGCCCGCAAGAAAGTCGACGCCTGACCTCCTCCGTCGATCCGAGGCCCGTATCGCCTCACGTCTCGACGAGGACAATCGAGATTCGTTGCGTGAAGGCTGCCCGGGAGGGCAGCCTTCTGCGGTCTGGCCACGGTTGTTTGCGCGCCATGAGGTGAATGCGCCCGGCACCCGAACCGGACGCATCGCTCATTTCGGGTCGGCATGTTAGCCCCGGACCATCATGCTGCATCGCAGCGTGATGGCTTCGCGCCGCGATGGTGCGGAGCGGTCCGGCTCATAAGGGCACGCATGCTCTCTCGTCCGATCCTTGCCCTCGCCGCGGCTTCCTTCGGCATCGGCACCACCGAATTCGTCATCATGGGCCTGCTTCCGGAGGTCGCGGAAAGCTTCCAGGTGAGCGTGCCGCGGGCCGGCCTGCTCGTCTCCGGCTACGCCCTCGGCGTCGCCGTCGGCGCGCCCATCGTCGCCATCGCCACCGCCCGGTTGCCGCGCAAGAGCGCATTGCTGGCCCTGATGGGCGTGTTCCTGCTGGGCAACCTCGGCTGCGCCCTCGCGCCGACCTACGACCTCCTGATGCTGGCCCGGATCGTCACCGCCTTCGCGCATGGCGCCTTCTTCGGGATCGGCGCGGTGGTCGCCAGCGGGCTGGTGCCGCGCGAGCAGCGCGCGCAGGCCGTGGCGCTGATGTTCGCCGGCCTCACCCTGGCCAACGTCCTCGGCGTGCCGTTCGGGACGGCCCTCGGCCAAATGGCCGGCTGGCGCTCGACCTTCTGGGCGGTGGTAGAGATCGGGATCGTCGCGGCCGTGGCGATCGCGGCCTACGTGCCCGCCGGCATGCCGGGCTCGCGCGGCGGTCTGGCCGGCGAGTTCCGCTCCCTGCGGCGCTGGGCGGTGCTGCTGCCGATGCTGGTGAGCACGCTGGCCTCGGTCAGCCTGTTCACGGTGTTCACCTACATCACGCCGCTGCTCGAAGACGTGAGCGGCCTGACCCCGACCCAGGTCACAGGCGCGCTGCTACTGTTCGGCGTCGGGTTGACCGTCGGCAATCTCGTGGGCGGCCGTCTGGCCGACAAGCGACTGATGGCCACGGTGCTGGGGAGCTTCGCAGCGCTGATCCTGGTGCTCGCGGCCTTCGCCTTCACCAGCCACGCGGCGATTCCCGCCGTCGTCACCCTGCCGATCTGGGGCGCGCTGGTCTTCGCCCTGGTCTCGCCGCTCCAGGTCTGGGTGGTGGAGGCGGCCACCGATGCGCCGAACCTCGCCTCGACCCTGAACCAGGGCGCGTTCAACCTCGGCAACGCCACCGGAGCGGCGCTCGGCGGCGCGGTCATCACCGCCGGCTTCGGCTATGCCAGCCTGCCCTGGTTCGGCGCGGCCATCGCCGCCCTGGCGCTCCTGCTGACCCTGACCGCCCGCACCCGCGCGGGCCGGCCGGTGGTGGCCTGAGAGTCGCGGCGAACCGGCCTCTCAGGTGAAGCGCGCACGCAGATGCGCCACGAGTGTACCGGCGGCTTCGTGGCGGTCGGCGTCGTTCCAGATCGTGCAGTCGGCAATCATCGGCACGGCGCGGGACAGGCGCGTGCCGAGATCGCCGTCCTGCGCGCGCCCGCGCGCCGCGAGACGCTGGGCCAGCACGGCGGGGGAGGCGGTCACCGCGACGACGCTCACCCCCGGAAGGCGCGCCCGCGCGGTGTCCACCACCCGGCGCGACACGTTGCAGACAACCACATGACCGGCTTCCGCCAGGGTGAGGCAATCCCTGCCGATCGCGTAGCAGAGACCATGGGCGCACCAGCTCAGGGCGAACGCGCCCTGGGCCTCGCCCTCCGTGAAAGCCGCCTCGGAGATCTCGATATTGTCCTCGTGCTCGGAGGGCGGCCGGGTCACCAGCCGGCGCGGGAACACGAAGCGCGGATCATCGGCGAGCCGCGCGCGGGCGAGCCGGATCACCGTGTCCTTGCCCGCCCCGCTCGGCCCGACCACGAGGACGAATCCGCCACCCGGTCCCATCAGATCACCCGCGCGCCCGCGCGCCAGACCTGCCGCACCACCGGTACGCCCTGGGCGAGCTGGACCCGGACCACGTCTGCCCGCTGGCCCGGTGCGATCCGGCCGCGATCGTCGAGGCCCGTGGCCCGGGCCGGGTTCGCCGTCACGGTGGCGATCGCGGCGCTCAGGTCGATCCCGGGCACCCGCTCGGGGAGCAGGAAGGCCGCCATCAGCAGGCTCGCCGGGACGTAATCCGACGAGAGGATGCTGAGCAGTCCCGCGGCGGCGAGATCCTGGGCCGCGACGTTGCCCGAATGCGAGCCGCCCCGGATCAGGTTGGGCGCGCCCATCATCACGGTGATGCCGGCGGCGTGCGAGGCCTCGGCCGCCTCGCGGGTGGTGGGGAATTCGGCGAGCGCCACGTTCTCGTCCTGGGACATCGCCACATCCGCGAGCGTGGTGTCGTCGTGGCTGGCTAGCGGAATGCCGTGCTCGCGGGCCAAAGCCACGAGGGTGGGGCGGTTGACCGCGTTGAGGGCCGCGCCCTCGCGGATCTTGCGCTCGGTGCCGACCTGGATCTGCGCGAGGGAGCGGCCGCCCCGCGTCGCGTACTGATAGTATTTGGCCATGTCGCGGAACTGGCGCTGGCCCGGCGTGTGATCCATCAGCGAGAGCAGGCCGATCGGGTAGCGCGCCAGGAAGGCCCGGACGGTCTCGACCACGTCGGCGGAGGGCAGTTCGCAGCGCAGATGGGTGCGGTGCTCGATCCGGAACAGGTTGGAGTCCTGCGCGGATGCGATGGCGCCGGCCAGCGCGTCGAGTTCCGGGCCGAGGCCGCTGCCGTCCGGGTCGCTCCCCGCCCGCAGGGAATCGAACACCGTGGTGATGCCCGAGGCGGCGATCTGCGCGTCGTAGGCCAGCACCGCGCCGAGGGGATGCCAGCGCACGCCGGGGCGCGGCGCGTAATGGCTCTCGAGATGGTCGGTGTGCAGCTCGACCAGGCCGGGGATCAGGCAGTCGCCCGCCAGATCGAGGCCGCGTTCCGGGGCACGGCCGGTGCCGATCTCGGCGATCCGCCCGTCCACCACCGCGATCCAGCCGGCCTCGACCCGATCGGGCAGGACGAGATGGGCATTCTCGATGATCTCGACCGTCTCCGTCATGGTTCCGCTCCGCATCCGTCCGGTCTCATGCCGTTGATCTGACTCAGGCCGCCACGGCCCCGTGGAACGCCGCCACGTCGACGATCCGGGTCGCCACCGCCGCGCGCACGTCTTCATCGTGAAAGATGCCGAGGATGCCGGCGCCGGCCGCGCGCTTCTCGGCGATCAGCGCCACCACCACCGCCCGGTTGCGCGCGTCCAGGGAGGCGGTGGGCTCGTCCAGGAGCAGGATCGGCCGGTCGGCGATGAGGCCCCGGGCGATGTTCACCCGCTGCTG
>JAKONB010000008.1 GCA_022702195.1 Beijerinckiaceae bacterium
ACCGTCACGGGGTTTGTCCGAGTTGCATCGGGCCGCCGCGCCGCGCGGTGCCCCGCCCGACCTTCCAGCGCGATGGTGAAGTCTTGGTAAACAAAACCATAACCGAGGGCCGCGTTCGCCCCGGACCGATCGGTTTCCGGGCGGCTCCGGGCTCAGCCCCGGTGGCGTGGCGGATCGACGACGCGCCGGTCCCCTACGGGGAGGCGGTGGCGGCCATGGAGGCGCGCGCCGCGTCCATCGCCGCCGGCACCGCGCCCGAGCTGGTCTGGCTCCTGGAACACCCGCCGCTCTACACGGCGGGCACCTCGGCGCGGGCGGCCGATCTCGTCGACCCGCGGCGCTTCCCGGTCCACGCCACCGGGCGGGGGGGGCAATACACCTATCACGGGCCGGGCCAGCGAGTGGCCTACGTGATGCTCGACCTCAACCGCCGCCGGCCGGACCTGCGCGCCTACGTGGCCGCCCTGGAGGCCTGGATCATCGCCACCCTGGCGGCCTTCAACGTGCGCGGCGAGCGGCGCGAGGACCGCGTCGGCGTCTGGGTGAGCCGGCCGGAGAAGGGCGAGGGGGCGGAGGACAAGATCGCGGCGATCGGCATCCGCGTGCGGCGCTGGGTGAGCTTCCACGGCATCAGCCTCAACGTGGAGCCGGACCTGTCGCATTTCTCCGGCATCGTGCCCTGCGGCATCACCGGCCACGGGGTCACCAGCCTGGTCGATCTCGGTCAGCTGGTGACGCTGCCGGAGGTGGACATGCAGCTGCGCGCCACCTTCACGGAGATTTTCGGGCCGGTGGCGGCGGACCGCTGATCACACGATCGGCACGCCGCGCGCCTTGGCCTGGTCGCCGGGCTCCACGTGGATGACCACCACCGCCCCCTCGATGGTGCCCTCGATGGCGGTCTCGAGCCGGTCGCAGATGGCGTGGGACTCGGCCACGCTCATCTCCCCCGGCACCACGAGGTGGAAATCCACGAAGGTCGCCTGTCCGGCATGGCGCGTGCGCATGTCGTGGACCTCGATGGCCCCTTCGCCGTGCACCGAGATAACGTCACGCAGCTGCGCCACCAGTTCGGGGGGCGCCGCCCGGTCGAGGAGGCCGCTGGCGGAATCGCGCACCATGGTCCAGCCCGACCACAGGATGTTGAGGGCGACGAGGCCGGCGATGAGGGGATCGAGGATGAGGATCTCGGTGGCCGCCACGAGGCCCACCCCCACCAGCACGCCGCCGGAGGTGAACACGTCGGCCGCCACGTGGCGGGCATCGGCCACGAGGGCCGGGGAGCGCCACAGCTTGCCCCGCCGCATCAGCACCCAGGCCCAGATCCCGTTGATCACCGTGGCGGCGGCGTTCACCGCCAGGCCGACCAAGGGCGCATCCAGGGGTTTGGGCGCCAGCATCCCGTGAAACGCCTCGCGCAGGATCAGCAGCGCCGCGACGATGATCAGCGCGCCCTCGATCACCGCCGAGAAATACTCGGCCTTGTGGTGGCCGTAGGGGTGGTCGTCATCCGCCGGCAGGGCCGCCACCTGGAGGGCGACGAAGGCGAAGATCGCCGCCGCCACGTTGATGATGCTCTCCAGCGCATCGGAATAGAGCGCGAGGCTGCCGGTGAGCCAGAAGGCCAGGAATTTGAGGCCGGTCACGAGCGCGCCGATTCCGGCGCTCGCGAGGGCGGCTTTCTGGGTACGGTCCATCGGATTGTCCGGCGAGCAGGCGACGCGACGAGCCGGAGCGGGTCGCTCCGGTGCCGACGGCCATAGCCCCCGGCGCCCGCGCAAGGCTACGGCAAAGGTTGAACCCGCCGCTGTACGGTTTACCCCAGGCTATAAGTGTCCCTCACGAAACTCCCGCTGCGCCGTCCTGCGTCCAAGGAGAAACGCGGTGACCGGGAGTATGGTGAGGCCCTCCGACCGGGTCGTGGTCTCAGGCGTCGGCGACGCTCGCCACCGCAGGCGCGCGGCCCGCTTCCCGGTCCTGGCTGATCCGGGCCTTGGCCCTGGCGGCCTCGGCGCGCCGGGCGTAGCGCCGGGCTATCCAGGCCCAGCCGCTCCCCGCCGCCAGCGCGTCGAGCCGTTGCGCCTCGCGCTCCCAGTACGAAACGAGCTGCGCGTCGAGGGTGATCCGGCGCCGGAAGCGCCCCGGCCTGGTCTCGCGGGTCGTCATGGACCGCTCCTCCCGAATCGCGTCGCGCGCGGTGTCTCGATTCGCAGATGCCGCCCCCGGCGGGTCAAGCCGCGCTCATGCCGCAGGGGAGGCGGGCTTGGGCGCCTCCTCCACAAGGAGCGCGTCCGGATCCCGGGCGTAGCCGGCCGATCCGGCATCCCGCACCGGCACCTCGGGGGTGCCGAAGGGGCGGCTCGGATAGGCCTGGGCGAATTTCTCCCGCGCCTCATCCGGATCCTCGGCCTTGAGGGTGATCACCGGGCTGTCGGGCAGGGGCCAGCGCGGATCGGCCGGATCGCGGGGGCGCAGGGCGTACCAAGCCATCGTGTCGGGTTCCTCCAGCATCCCCTCCGGGACGGGTGCAGCGGGGCAACCGGCCGTCCGCGCGCCGGTTCCCCGTTGATCCCATCGGCAAAACCGTGCTGTTGGCGCGCCATGCGCGTCGACCTCTTCGATTTCGAGCTTCCCGAAGCGAGCATCGCCCTGCGGCCACCGGTGCCCCGCGATGCCGGCCGGCTGCTGGTGGTGCGCCCCGGCGCTCCCCTGGAGGACAGGGCGGTGCGCGACCTGCCGGGCCTGCTGCGGGCGGGCGACGCCCTGGTCTTCAACGACACCCGCGTGATCCCGGCCCGCCTGCGCGGCCTGCGCCACAGGGCCGGCTCCCCAGGCCTGCGGATGGAGGCGATGCTGCACCTGCGCGAGGCGCCGGATCGCTGGCGCGCCTTCGCCCGGCCGGCCAAGCGCCTCGCCGTCGGAGACCGGATCACCTTCGCGGGCGACGGAGCCGCGGAGCTGGACGCCACCCTCGCGGACAAGGGGGAGGGCGGCGAGATCGTCCTGCACTTCCCGCTGTCCGGTCCGGACCTCGACGCGGCCATCGCGCAGATCGGCGATCTGCCGCTGCCGCCCTACATCGCGGGCAAGCGCGCCACCGACGCGCGGGATGCCACCGATTACCAGACCGTCTACGCGAGCGCGCCCGGCGCGGTGGCCGCCCCCACCGCCGGGCTGCATTTCTCGGACGCGCTGCTCGCCGGGATCGATGCGGCGGGCCTCAGCCGCCACACCGTCACCCTGCATGTGGGCGCCGGCACCTTCCTGCCCGTGAAGGCCGAGGACACCGACGATCACCGAATGCACGCGGAGATCGGCACCCTCGATGCCGGGACCGCCGCGCGCCTGAACGCGATCCGGGCGGCGGGGGGCCGCATCGTGGCGGTGGGGACCACGGCCCTGCGCCTGCTCGAGAGCGCGGCG
>JAKONB010000015.1 GCA_022702195.1 Beijerinckiaceae bacterium
CGCCGCGCGTCTTCAGCTTGCCGAAGCTGCGCAGGGCCTTCTGGCGCACCTGCCAGTACGGGTCGTCGAGGACGTCGAGCAGGGCGGCGGTACCTGTTCCCTGGCCGATGCGGCCGAGGGCATCCGCCGCGATCTCGCGCACGCCCCAATCGGCGTCGCGCAGAGCCTCGGCGATCGCCTCGCCGGCGGGGCCGTGCCGGGAGAAGGCGAGCGCCGCCACGCCCGCGCGGCGCACCTCCGCATCCGGATCGCGGGTCGCGCCAATCAGCGACGGCAGCGTGTCCTCGCGCTTCAGGTAGGCGATCACGCCCACCGCCTGGGTGCGGACCGCCGGCTCCGGGTCGCCGAGGGCGGCGACGGCCGCGCCGAGCGATGCATCCAGGCGCAGATTGCGCAGGCCACGCAGGGCGGCGGCGCGCACGAACGAATCCGCATGCGCGACGAGGGGCAGCAACGGCGCGCCGGCGGCCGGGTCCTTCAGCTCGGTCAGGCTCTCGGCCGCCGCCGCAGCCACCTCGGGATCGGAATCGGCGAGCGCCACGGCCAGGGCGACGGCGACGGCGGCACCGTCGAAGCCGCCCAGGGCTTCGGCCGCTTGCCGGCGCACGCCGGCATCCGGATCGGCCACGGCGCGGGCGAGATGCGGGATCGCGTCCGCATCGGCGGTCTCGGCGAGGGCCAGCACCGCGACGCGGCGCACGGCCGGATCGGGATCGCCGAGGTCGAGGACGAGGTCGTCGACCTCGCCGAACGCCTCGAAGGGATCGGTCACAGCCATCGCACTCACCGCAGCAGGTAGGGGATCTGGACGCTCACGGCGCCCGTCGGACAATCCGTCTCGCAGGGCATGCAGTACCAGCACTCGTCGTACTTCATGTACGCCTTCCCGGTGAGATCGCTGATCCGCAGGACGTCGAGGGGGCAGACATCGACGCAGACGGTGCAGCCCTTGTCGGCGATGCACTTGGAATCGTCGACGGTGACGGGCACCGTGCTCGGGGCGTGGGCGAGGGGCATCGCGATGGTCCTCGTTCAGGCCTGCTTGCGGACACGCTGGCGGTCGTAGGCGCCGCGCTCGTCCTCCGCGACGGGCACGATGTAGGGGGTGACGGGGCGCTTCTCGCTGATCATGCGCCCCTCGGCCTTGCGCAGGATGGTGTGGCAGAACCAGTCGGCATCGTTCTTCTCGGGATGGTCCGTGCGGTTGTGGTAGAGGCCCCAGCGGCTCTCGGTGCGGTAGAGCGAGGCCGCCGCCGCCATGTCGGCGCAGTCGAGGATCGAGGATGCCTCCAGCGCCCGCATCAGTTCGTGGCTGTCCCGGGCCACCATGCGGGTCTCGAGGTCCTCCCGGATCTCGGCGAAGCGGCGCTGGCCGATCTCCATCTTGGCCGTCACCTTGGGTGGCTGCAGGTAATCGTTCACGAAGCGCCGGGTCTTGTACTCGATCTGGTTGGGCGGAATGCCGTCCTTGCGCCGGGTGGGGGCCAGCACCCGGTCGCGCTCGCGGGCGACGTCCTCCGGCGCGATCTCCGGCCAGTCGATCTCCGCCGCGCGGTCGGCGGCGTGCTCGCCCGCGATGGCGCCGTTGGTGAAGGCACCCAGCATGTAGCTGTGGGGGACGTTGGCCATGTCGCCGGCCGCGTAGAGTCCCGGCACGGTGGTGCGGGCGCATTCGTCCACGAAGACGCCGGACGCGCTGTGCCCCGAGCAGAAGCCGACCTCCGAGATGTGCATCTCGATCATCCGCTCGCGGTAATTCGTGCCCCGGTTCGCGTGGAAGCGCCCGCGCGAGGGCCGCTCGACCTTGTGCAGGATCGTCTCGATCTCGGACACGGTCTCGGCGTGGAGATGGTCGAGCTTGAGGAAGACCGGCCCCTTGCCGCTCTGCAATTCGTTGTAGAATTCCTGCATCATCTGGCCCGACCAGTAATCGCATTCGATGAAGCGCTTGCCCTCGCTGTTGGCCGTGTAGGCGCCGAACGGACCCGCCACATAGGCGCAGGCCGGGCCGTTATAATCCTTGATCAGCGGGTTGATCTGGTAGCATTCGAGGTTCGCGAGGCCGGCACCCGCGTGATACGCCAGGCTGTAGCCGTCACCCGAATTGGTGGCGTTCTCGTAGGTGCCCCAGAGATAGCCCGATTGCGGCAGGCCGAGGCGCCCGGCGGCGCCGAGGCACAGGATCACCGCCTTGGCGCGGATCACCAGGAACTCGGCGCTGCGGGTGTTGACCGCGATCGCCCCCGCGATCCGTCCATCGGGGGCGTTGAGGAGGCGGGTCGCCATGAAGCGGTTCGAGATCAGCACCTGAGCCTTGCGCAGCTGCCGGTAGAGCGCCTTCTTCACCGTCTCGCCGTTGGGCATCGGCAGGACGTAGGTGCCGAGATGGTGCACCTTCTTGACGTCGTACTCGCCGTTGCCGTCGCGTTGGAAGCGGATGCCGAAGCGGTCGAGTTCCTGGATGATCGCGTAGCAGTGCTCCGCATACCTGTAGACCGGCGCCTGATCGCAGATGCCATCGTTCGCGATGGTGATTTCCTTGGTGTACTGCTCCGGCGTCGCGTAGCCGGGAATGACGGCGTTGTTCAGCCCGTCCATGCCCATCGCGATGGCGCCGGAGCGCTTCACGTTGGCCTTTTCGAGGAGCACGACCCGAGCCGCCGGGTTGCGCAGCTTCGCCTTCAGGGCGGCCATGGGACCGGCGGTGCCACCGCCGATCACCAGCACATCACAGGCGACCTCGGAGGTCGCGTCGTGAATCTCGTCCATGGGAAGCCTCAGAGGCGCGCGTCGGCGCGCGCGCCAAGCGTACGCAGGTAGGGCCACGGGAAGATTCCCCGGTCGTGGCCGTCGGAGAACACGAGGTTCACCGCGTAGGCGCCGATGGCCCGGACATCACGGATCGCGAGATCGCCGGGCAGTGCCGGCGGAAGGGCCTCGACGGCGGCCCGGACGGAATCGGCGCTGCGGCTCTCGGCGCGCAGGGTCGCGGCCGGCAGGCGGGAGACGGTGCCGTCCGCCCAATGCACGTCGAGGCGCCTGGCCCCGTCGATCACCCTGATCTCGCGCGGGATATCCGCCATCGCTTCCTCCTCGTGGGGCCGGCGACCCGGGGGACCGGCGGCACCGGACGGTTAGAGCGGAGGAGCCGCCCGGTTGTTAAGAAAGTAATTGCCTCGGGCGCCGCGCCGCGCTGTCGGACCGATGACCCCGTACGGTCGTTCGGCCTCGGCGCTGGAACGGCCGGGAACCGAAGGTCCGGCCCGAGGAAGCGGGCTCACGTTAGGATGGCGCGCCAAACCCGCCGGCGCGGCCGCGCGCCGCCGCCGGAGGGCCGCGCCGCAGGCCACGGGAACGCGACGGGGCCTCGCGGAAGGAGGTCCGGGAGAGCGCCCAGCGTCGATGGAACGTTCTTTTTAAGGAACGAAACACCGGCAAAAGACCTTCGCCACAAGGACCGGATCAAAGGATTTCGTCCCAAGCCCCGGCCTTCCCCGAGGCGACGTCGCGTGCGGTCCCTCGGCCCGCCACGCGCGGCCAGTCCACGCGGCGCGCTGAGCACCTGCCGGTCGCGTCGGACGCGGGATCGCCGGATCCGGGCGGCAGCTCCCTCGGATGCCAGGCAAAGTCTTCCGGGCATCCCGCGTCGCGCAACAAACCCGCCCCCCGCAGCGATGTTCTTTAAAAAGAACATTTTCGTTGACGGAACGCACCGCACCCGGCACTTTTGGAGGGCTCGGCCGTCGCCGCGATCGCGGATGGCCGGATCGTTCCACGACCTTTCAGACGGAGCCTCGAATCCGATGGCCTTTCGACCCCTGCACGATCGCGTGCTGCTGCGCCGCCTCGACGGCGAGGAGAAGACCAAGGGCGGCATCATCATCCCGGACAATGCCAAGGAGAAGCCGCAGGAGGGCGAGGTCGTCGCGGTCGGTCCCGGCGCCCGCGACGAGCAGGGCCGCGTGAACGCCCTCGACGTGAGGTCCGGAGACCGGGTGCTGTTCGGCAAATGGTCCGGAACCGAGATCAAGATCGACGGCCAGGATCTCCTGATCCTGAAGGAATCCGAGATTCTCGGCGTGCTCGCCGCCTGAGAAAGCCCAGACGTCATCGATAGCAGGAGGATCGGAATGGCTGCCAAGGACGTGAAATTCTCAGGCGATGCCCGCGAGCGGCTGCTGCGCGGCGTCGACATCCTGGCCGACGCAGTGAAGGTCACGCTGGGTCCCAAGGGGCGCAACGTCGTCATCGAGAAGAGCTTCGGCGCGCCCCGCATCACCAAGGACGGCGTCACTGTCGCCAAGGAGATCGAGCTGGAGGACCGCTTCGAGAATCTCGGCGCGCAGCTCCTGCGGGAGGTCGCCGCGAAGACCAACGATCTGGCGGGTGACGGCACCACCACCGCCACCGTGCTGGCCCAGGCCATCGTGCGCGAGGGGGCCAAGGCGGTGGCGGCGAACTTCAACCCGCTCGACCTGAAGCGCGGCATCGACCTCGCCACAGCCGCCGCCGTCAAGGACATCACGGGGCGCGCCCGCAAGGTCACGACGTCCGATGCCATCGCGCAGGTCGGCACCATCTCGGCCAATGGCGACGCCGAGATCGGCCGCCTCATCGCGCAGGCCGTCGAGCGGGTCGGGAACGAGGGGGTGATCACCGTCGAGGAGGCCAAGACCGCCGAGACCGAGCTCGACGTCGTCGAAGGCCTGCAATTCGACCGGGGTTACCTCTCCCCGTACTTCGTGACCAACACCGAGAAGCTCATCGCCGAACTCGAA
>JAKONB010000054.1 GCA_022702195.1 Beijerinckiaceae bacterium
GCGGCCCTGGCCCGTAAGGCGGCGAGTCCGCAGATCGCCCGCGACACGGCCTATTTCGCCGCCCATATCGGCAACGTCACCTCGGTGGACGGCTTCCTCGCCGACAAGCGGCTGTTCTCCTACGCCACGAAGGCGTTCGGGCTTGAGGACATGACCTACGCCAAGGCGTTCATGCGCAAGGTGCTCACCGAGGGCGTGAGCAGTTCGACGAGCTTTGCCAACCGCTTGGCCGACGACCGCTACGTCAAGTTCGCCAAGGCTTTCGACTTCACCCGGGTCGTCTCGGCGAACGCCGCCGCCACCAACACCGCGCAGGTGACCGGAAAGACCAGCTTGCTCAGCACCTTCGATTTCTCGGGCACGAACGAGGCGAGCTTCCTCATCACCAGCCAGCTCGACGCCACCACGACGAAATCGGCCAAGATCGTCCTCAACAAGACCACCCTGGCGTCCCGCGTGCAGGACCCGAGCAAGGTCACCGCCACCGAACTGCTCAGCGCGATCAATGCACAGATCGCGTCCTCGGGCGCGGACCATCTTGCCGGCAAGGTGCAGGCCGGATTCGAGGCGGGCGCCGTCCTGGCTTTCCAGACCACCGCCTACGCGGATCTCGGCGCGGACGGGGCCTTGGGCGGCAACGGCATCAACGCCGACACGGTCTACGATTCCGGAGGACCGAACCGCTCAGTCTCGATCCGCAACGTGGCCCTTTCCGCCTCGAGCCAGACTGCCATCGATCTCGGCTTCGGCACCGGCCTGCCCCCCGACCAGCAGGCCAAGAGCGTCACCGCCGCTTATCTGCGCCAGAGCCTGGAAACCGAGGCGGGCACTGACGATACCGGGGTGCGCCTCGCCCTGTACTTCTCCCGCATGGGGGCGTCGGCCAAGACCGGCTACGCGATCCTGGGCGACGCGGCCCTCTATCAGGTGGTCCAGACGGTGCTCGGCCTGCCCGCCGCCGGAACCTCGTCGGATGCGCTGGCCCGGCAGGCCGCGACCATCGAGAAACGCGTCGATCTGAAGAGTTTCAGCGACCCCACCAAACTCGACGCCTTCGTGAAGCGCTTCGCGGCGATCTGGGACGCGCAGAACAACACGGCCTCGAACCCGGTTCTCGGCCTGTTCGCGGATGCCAGCGACGCGAGTGACGGCCTCGATGCGGCGGTGCTCGCCAACGTCCAGACCAAGCGGGTGGGCTGAGCGCGATGCAGAACGCTCTCTACGTCGCCCTCTCGGCGCAGGTCGCCACCGAAAAGCGGCTCAATGCCGTGGCCAACAACGTCGCCAACCTCGCCACCCCCGGTTACCGGGCCGAGGACACCAAGTTCTCCGCGCTCCTCGCGCAGGCGAGCAAAGGGGCGGTCGCCTTCGCATCGGCGGGGGATACCTACATCTCGTCCCGCTCGGGGCCGATCATCAAGACCGATGCGCCCCTCGACGTGGCGGTCCAAGGCGACGCCTGGTTCGCCGTGGGGGGGGCGAGAGGACCCGTCTATACCCGCGACGGCCGCATGACGATGGACGCGATGGGCCAGCTGCGGAGCATCACCGGGCAGCCGATGCTCGATCCGGGCGGATCGCCGATCCTCCTCGATCCCCAGGCCGGCCCCCCCACCATAGGCCGGGACGGAACGGTGTCCCAAGGCATCAACCAAGTCGGTGCCATCGGCCTATTCACCCTCGACCCCCAGGGCACGCTCACCCGCGCCGAGCCCAATGGTGTGACCTCGAACCGACCGGCACAGCCCGTACAGGATTTCACCCGAATCGGCATGGTCCAGGGCTACATGGAAGGCGCGAACGTCAACCCGGTGCTGGAGATGACCAAGCTCATCACCCTCCAGCGCAGCTTTGAGAGCGCGGCCACCCTCACCGCCGAGACCGAGTCCTCGTTCCAGGGGGCGATCCGCTCCCTGAGTCCGCAGGGCTGAGCGGATGGAAGCCGACCTTCTCCACCGCATCGCCGACGCGATGGCCGCCCGCGAATCCCTCCCGCTGGTGCGGATCGGTGGTCCGATCCAGGAGGTCACCGCGAGTGCCGCGCGCGTCGGCGGCGTCTCCGCCTTCCTGAAGCTCGGGGACCGCATGGGTTTCCAGGCCAATGGCCGCGAGCAGGTGGCCGAGGTCGTGCGTGTCGATGCCGCCGGGGTGACCGTGAAGCCCTTCGACAGACGGATCGAGGCCGGCATCGGCACGCTGGCCTACCGCCTCGGCGACCCGACCCTGCGGCCGGACGCCTCTTGGAAGGGGCGCGTCATCGACGCTCTCGGACGGCCCGTCGATGGATTGGGCGCCCTTGTCGCCGGCAGCCGGGCGGTCCCCATCGACGCGGCCCCGCCGCCGGCGATGGAGCGGACCCGGGTCCGGACGCCCCTGCGGACGGGGGTGCGCGCCCTCGATCTGTTCACCCCGCTCTGCATCGGCCAGCGGATCGGCATCTTCGCGGGCTCGGGGGTCGGTAAGTCGACCCTGCTCGCCATGCTGGCGGCCGCCAACGGCTTCGACAGCATCGTGGTTGCCCTCGTGGGCGAGCGCGGACGCGAGGTGCGGGAATTCCTGGAAGGCCCGATGGCGGCGAGCCGCGCGCGCGCCGTGATCGTGGTCTCCACCGGCGACGAGAGTCCGATGATGCGGCGCCAGGCGCCCAAAGTGGCGCTGGCCATCGCGGAATCGTTCCGCGATGGCGGGGAATCCGTCTTGCTCATCGTCGATTCCGTGACCCGTTACGCCCATGCCGCCCGCGACGTGGCGCTGGCGGCCGGGGAGCCGGCGGTGGCCCGCGGATATCCGCCGAGCGTGTTCTCGGATCTGCCGCGTCTGCTCGAACGGGCCGGCCCCGGCCTCGATAGGGCCGGCAGCATCACCGGCGTGTTCTCGGTGCTCGTGGACGGCGACGACCACAACGACCCGGTGGCCGACTCGATCCGCGGAACCCTCGACGGGCACGTGGTGCTCGACCGGGCCATCGCCGAGCAGGGACGCTATCCGGCCATCGATCTGCTCGGGTCGATCTCGCGCCTGTCGGGCGAGGTCTGGACTCCCGAGCAGCGTGAACTCATCCGCCGCCTGAAGGCGATGATGGCACGGTTCGAGGAGACCCGGGACCTGCGCCTGATGGGCGGCTACCGCACGGGTGAGGATGCTGATCTCGATCAGGCGATCAGCCTGGTGCCGCGCATCTACGAGGCCTTGCGACAGGAGCCGGGAATGCCCCCGAGCCAGGACGCCTTCCTGGAACTCGCCCAATCCCTGCGAGGCTGAGATGTGCCCCCGCGAACGCGCCAATCCAGCCCCGCGCAAGCCTTTCTTCCTCTAGTGCCCGCAAGTCCTGTTCCCTCCGAGGTGACCTCATGAGTCTCATCAGCGTTCTGCGCACCGGCGTGTCCGGCATGAATGCGCAGTCCAATCGCATCTCCAACGTGGCCGAGAACGTGCAGAATGCTGGCACCACCGGCTACAAGCGCGTGTCGAGCGAATTCTCGTCGCTGCTACTCGATGGCACGACCAACAGCGCCTACAATTCCGGCGCCGTCGAGACTAAGACCCGTCGGGCCATCGGCGAGGATGGACCGATCAGCTTCACCACCTCGAAGACCGACCTTGCCATCCAGGGACACGGTTTCTTCGTGGTTCAGGACGAGAACAAGGCGCCGTTCCTCACCCGCTCGGGCAATTTCGTCGTGGACGGACCGACCGGCAACCTCGTCAATGCCGGCGGCTTCACCCTGATGGGCTACGGCCTCGCGGACGGCACCCCGACTCCGAGCTTGAACAGCACGTCCGGCATGGTGCCGGTGAATCTGTCAGGCTTTGGCATGCGGGCGACGCCCACGACCGCCGCCGATATCAACGGCAACCTTTCGGCGGACACGGCCGCCCTCTCGGGCGCCCTGTCGCCGACCAATTATTCCAAGAAGACCTCGATCGTCACGTTCGACCAGCAGGGCAAGAAACTCACCCTCGACATCTATCTGGCCAAGACAGCCAACGCCAACGAATGGACGGCCAGCGTCTATACGGGCGGCACGGCGATCGCCAGCAACCTGTCCCTGACCTTCGGGGCCGACGGCAAGCTGACCGGCACGGCGGCGACCGCCGCCAAGACGAGCTTCACGATCCCGGGCGGCAAGCTTGCCGCCCTGGATCTGAGCGGTGTCACGCAGCTGGCCGGCGACTACACCCTGACCGGCACCGCCGACGGCAAGGCCCCGTCCGCCGTCACCGGCACCGAGTTCGGCGCCGACGGCACGGTCTACGCCACCTATGCGGACGGCACGCGCCTGGCCGCGTTCAAGGTGCCCCTCGCTGACGTCAAGAGCCCCGACAACATGGATCCGCGCGCGGGCAACGTCTTCCAGACCACGATCGGTTCGGGCGACATCCAGATCGGCTTTGCCGGCACCGGCGGCTTGGGCACACTCAAGTCCAGCGCCCTCGAGCAGTCGAACGTCGACGTCAGCACGGAGCTGACCACGATGATCGAGTCGCAGACCGTCTACACCGCGAACTCGAAGGTCTTCATGACCGGCAACGAGCTTCTCGACACCCTGATGAACCTCAAGCGCTGAGTTGCAGAGCGGTGGCGTCCTCGCCGCCGCATCCCGTGCAATTGCCGCCCGACCAGGAATCCGACGATGGGCCTCTCCCTCGCGCTCAACTCCGCCCGCTCATCGCTGACCGCGACATCGGCGCAGATTGCCGTGGCCTCCCGCAACACCACGGGCGCCAACGATCCGTTCTACACCCGGAAGATCGCGAATTTGGTGGCCACCAGCGGCGGCAACGCCGTCACGATCCAGCGCGCTACCGACGCGGCGTTGTTCGCCCGCAAGCTGCTCGGCACCTCGTCGGCCGCCGGTAGCCAGGCGGTGCTCGACGGGCTCAAGGCCCTGCACGAGACCGTAGGGGATACCGGCGACGTCACCTCGCCAGCGGCGCGCCTCACGGCCCTCGATGCCGCGCTCCAGGCGGCCGCCAACAAGCCGGACGACATGGAGCTGGCCCGCACCGCCGTCGAGGCGGCCCGTAATCTCGCCTCCAGTCTGAACGATGCCGCGGCGACGGTCTACAAGGTCCGCGGTCAAGCCGATGCGGACATCGCCGCCTCGGTGACCAAGGTCAACGACCTGCTGGCTCAGTTCGAGCAGGCCAACAAAGCGGTGACCATCGGCGCCGGCACGGGGGCGGACGTCACCGACGCCCTCGACGATCGGGACCGGATCCTGGCCGCGCTGTCGCAGGAAATGGGCGTCACCACGGTGATCCGCCCCGGCAACGACATGGCGATCTACACCGATGGCGGCGTGCCCCTGTTTGAACGCACCGCCCGGCGCGTCTCCTTCGCGCCGACCAACGCCTACAGCGCCGGAACCGTCGGCGGCGCCGTGACGGTGGACGGCGTCCCTGTAACGGGCGCCAATTCGCCGATGCCCCTGCAGACCGGCAGGATCGCCGGTCTGGCCAGCCTGCGCGACGAGGTCGCCGTGCGCTACGAGAGCCAACTCGACGGGATGGCGGCGGGCCTCATCGACGCCTTCGCCGAAACCGGCACCAACGCGGCGGGGGCCACCGTCAAGGCCGCCGGCCTGTTCGACAGCAGCTTTGGCAGTTGGGTGCCAGGGGGGGCGACGGGCTGGCAGAGCGGACTTGCCGCCGCGATCCGGATCAACCCGGCCGTCGACCCGAAGAAGAACGGCAGTCTCACGCTCCTGCGCGACGGCGGCATGAACGGGACCGGCTTCCGCGCCAACCCGTCGGCCGTCGGGGCCGGAACGGCCTATCCCGATCGCCTGCAAGCGCTCAGCGCTGCCCTGGGGGCCACCCGCAGCTTCGCGGCGGGGTCGGGATTGCCGACCAGCGCCTCGCTCAAGGACTTCGCCACGGCCTCCGCCGGCTGGCTCGAGGCGCAGCGCCAATCCGCCTCCACCGACGCGGATTACCAATCGACCCTGCTCTCGCGCGCCTCAGACGCCTATTCGAATGCGGTCGGCGTCAACGTCGACGACGAGACCGCCGCGACCCTTCAACTCGAACGGTCCTACACCGCCTCGGCCAAGCTGCTGACCGTGGTGAACGACCTCCTGAAGACCCTGATGGACGCGGTGCGATAGACCATGCGGACCAACGCGATCTCGACCTTGAGTTTCTGGAACACGCCGCGCACCGGCGTATCCCGCATGCAGGTGGACCTGGCGGAGGCCAATCAGGAACTCGTCAGCGGCCGCTACGCCGATGTCGGGCTCCAGCTCGGAAGCCGCACCGGCCTGGCGCTCGGCCTGCGCAACACCTCGGCGCAGATCGCCACCCTGCGGGAGGGCAACGACGCCACCGGCCTGCGCCTCTCCACCACGCAGGCCGCGCTCAAGCAGATGCAGGCGGGGGCCGATGCGACGTTGACGACGCTGAACGGCGTGCCGATGGCCCAGCGCGCGGCCGCCGTGCAGAATCTGGCCGCCACCCAGCTCGCCGCCCTCACCGCCTCCCTCAATACCAGCGCCGGCGGCCAGTTCGTCTTCGGCGGCGTGAATACCGGCAAGGTTCCGGTGACGACCTATGCCGGCACGCCGTCCTCCGCGGCCAAGACGGCGGTGGACAAGGCCTTCAAGGACACGTTTGGCTTCGCGCAGAACGACCCGGCCGCGGCGTCGATCACCGGTCCGCAGATGAAGGCGTTCCTCGATGGCCCCTTCGCGGCCCTGTTCGACGCTTCCGGCTGGAGCGCGAACTGGTCCGGTGCCTCGGACCGCACCCTCGACAGTCGCGTCTCGCTCACCGAGACCGTGACGACCTCGGCCAGCGCCAATGCGCCGGCTGTGCGCCAGCTCGCCATGGCCTACGTGATGGCTTCCGATCTCGGCCTCTCGGCCCTCTCGGGCGATGCCCAGACCGTGGCCACCAACAGGGTGATCGGCCTGTTGGGAGCGGCAAGCAGCGGCCTCGTCGCGACGCAGGCCGATCTCGGCCGCTCGCAGGCCGCGATCATCGACGCCAACACCCGGCTCGACGCGCAGAAGACCCTGATCGCGACGCAGATCAACGGGCTGGAGGGTGTCGACCAAGCCGAGGCCAAGTCGCGGGTCGACCGCCTGACCACCCAAGTCCAGGTCTCCTACTCGCTCACCGCGCAGCTGCGCCAGCTCAGCCTGGTCTCCTACCTCTGAGGCCGTGGGCGCCGTTCGGGTGCCCTCGCCAAAGCCTCATCCCGTGTGACGGCTCGACACAAGCGGCAGCGCCGCGACAGTTTCCAGGACATACGAGGCGGTATCGACCATGTACCAGTTTTCCTACGCCGAGATTCTTGAGGACGCCCCCGAGATCGGCCGCGAGCGCGAGCGCGCCGCCTTCGACCGGGCCATCGACCTCATGAAGATCGCGCAGCGGTCGGATGCCAGCCGGGCCGACCGCGAGACCGCCGTGAGCTTCCTGCAGAATCTCTGGGTCGTCCTGATCGACGATCTGCGCAACGCCGAGAACGCCCTGCCGGAGACCCTGCGGGCCGACCTGGTCTCCATCGGGTTGTGGAGCATGCGCGAGGCCGGAGAGGTCCTGCGTACCCCTGAGCACAGCCTCGCCGCCCTGATCGAGGTCAACACCTCGATCCGCGACGGCCTGCGGTGAGCACCATGCGCCTCTCCCTGCGCGCCGGCGAGCGCGTCTACATCAACGGCGCCGTTCTGCGCGTCGACCGCAAGGTCTCGATCGAACTCCTGAACGACGCGACCTTCCTGCTGGAAACCCATGTGCTGCAGGCGGAGCAGGCTACCACGCCCCTGCGCCAGCTCTACTTCGCCGCGCAGACGATCCTGATCGATCCGGCCAACGCATCCCGGGCGCGCGACCTGTTCCGGACCCTCCAGAAGGGTATCCTGGCGGCGGTCACCGAGCCGGAGCTGCGCGACGGCATCGCCGCCGCCGGCACCCTGGTGGAGCAGGCCCGGCTGATCGAGGCGCTGAAGCTGATCCGGGGTCTCTACCGGACCGAGGCCGCTTTGCTCGTACCCGTGCCCGCCGAGGTCGCGCTTCCGCCGGTCCCACCCGCCCGGGCGCCGCGCCGCGACCGCCCCGAAAGCCAGAATCGCCCGGTCTGATCCAGCTCCGCTCGATCAGACCGGTGATTGGATCAGTAAGCCTGCGCGGCGCCCGAACGACGCTGAACTCCGCTATCCCGAAGGGATTGACCGGAGTTCCTATGACCGAGCCCACGAGAAAGAGACGGACCTCCCGATGAGCGTCACTGCCACCACTCCGGCCACGACCTCGGCCGCCACGTCCCAGACAGCGACCACGGCGGCCGCGACGAAGACCGCCACCGGCATCGCCTCGTCGATGAACGCGGATACCTTCCTGACCCTCCTGATGACCCAGCTGAAGAACCAGGATCCGACCAAGCCGATGGATTCCACCGCCTATGTGAGCGAACTCGCGACCTTCTCGCAGGTGGAGCAGGCGACCAAGACCAACACCAAGCTCGATTCGCTGCTCTCCTCGAGCTTCCTCTCGCAGGCCGATCAGATCATCGGCCGCACGGTGACCTCGTCGGACGGAACCGTGACGGGGGAGGTCCAGTCGGTGAAGATCACCAGCGAGGGTGCGCTCGCCCGTCTGACCAACGGTCAGGATGTGCTGCTGGCCCAGGGCATTTCGCTGTCGCAGTGACCCATGTTCGGCGGTAGGGTTCGCCCCACCGTCACGCCCCTCGGACGAAAGGCCCACATCCGGATGAACGAGGTCGACGCCCTCGAACTCGTGCGCGCCGCGATCTGGACCGTGATCGTCGCCGCTGGCCCCGCCATCGGCGCGGCGATGCTGGTGGGCATCGCGGTGGCTCTGCTGCAAGCGCTCACCCAGATCCAGGAGGTCACGCTCACCTTCGTGCCCAAGATCGTGGTGATCCTGCTGGTGCTGCTGATCACCTCGTCCTTCATCGGCGCGCAGATCTACACGTTCGCGGAAACCACCTACGGGCGCATCGTGACCGGGTTCTGAGCGAGCCTGCTCCCCCGCCCTGGAGATCTGGACGGCGTTCGCGTGCGACGCGACCCTCGCGCAAGCTTGCCGCGCGAGAACACCCCCGGGTTTCACGCGAACGGGGTTGAGCATCCGCCATGGCGGCAAGCGACGCGATCGGCCTCGAGCGCAGGTCACAGCGGGATATCGGGTTCGCGGCCGGCATCGTCGCCATCCTGGCGATCCTGTTCCTTCCGGTCCCGGCCCTCCTGCTCGATATCGGGCTTGCCTTCTCGATCGCCCTCTCGGTGCTGATCCTGATGGTGGCGCTCTGGATCAAGAAGCCGCTCGAATTCTCGGCCTTCCCCACCGTCCTGCTGATCGCGACCCTGCTGCGGCTGGCGCTGAGTATCGCCACCACGCGCCTGATCCTGGCTAACGGGCAGCACGGGGTCTCGGCCGCCGGCCACGTGATCCAGGGCTTCTCGCAATTCGTGATGAGCGGCGACTTCGTCATCGGTATCGTGGTCTTCCTGATCCTGATCACGGTGAACTTCCTCGTGATCACCAAGGGCGCCACCCGTATCGCCGAGGTCGGCGCGCGCTTCACCCTCGATGCGATCCCCGGCAAGCAGATGGCGATCGACGCCGATCTCAATGCGGGCCTGATCGACGACAAGCAGGCGCAGCACCGCCGCCGCGAGCTGGAGGAGGAGAGCGCCTTCTTCGGCTCCATGGACGGCGCCTCGAAATTCGTGCGCGGCGAGGCCATCGCCTCGCTCATCACCATCGCGGTCAACGTCTTCGGCGGCATCATCATCGGCACCACCCGCCACGGGATGCCGCTGGGCACCGCCGCCGACGTGTTCACCAAGCTGTCGGTGGGCGACGGGCTCGTCTCCCAGATTCCGGCCCTGATCGTCTCGCTGGCCGCCGGCCTCCTCGTTTCCAAGGGCGGCACCCGCGGCACCGCCGAGCAGGCGGTGCTCGGCCAGCTCGGCGCCTATCCGCGTGCCCTGTCGGTGGCCTCGTTCCTGATGCTGCTG
>JAKONB010000078.1 GCA_022702195.1 Beijerinckiaceae bacterium
GCCGCCGAGCGCATCAAGGCGATCATGGCCGATGCCGAGCGGCCGATCGCCGGCCTGCGCGTCGGGGTCAAGAACGGCGGCTGCGCCGGCATGTCCTACACGATGGAATATGCCGAGGACCGCCGGCCCGGCGAGGACATGGTGGAGGATCGCGGCGTGCGCGTCTTCGTCGATCCGAAGGCGCTGCTGTTCCTGCTCGGGACGCAGATGGACTTCAAGACCGACAAGCTGGCTTCGCAGTTCGTGTTCAACAACCCGAACCAGACCTCCGCCTGCGGCTGCGGCGAATCGGTGGCGATCACCCCGGCCAATCCCGAGGCCCTGCGCGCCTCCGCCTGACGCGGCGCCGGGGCCGGCCGATGGCGCCGTCCGACGGGGGATCCGGTCAGGCGACGTCCGAGAGCGTCGCCCCGTCCGGCGCGTCGTCCACGGTGCGGTTCCGGCCGTCGCGCTTGGCCTTAAACATGCACTGATCCGCGCGCTCCAGCAGCGAGCGCGGGGTGTCGTCCGGCCGCAGCCGGGCGATGCCGAGCGAGATCGTGATCTTGCCGAGGGATTCCCCGGTGGACCGCTTGACCAGGTCGCGGCCCATCACGCTGGTGCGGATCGTCTCCGCCAGGGCGAAGGCGGCTTTGCGCCCGATGCCCGGCAGCAGGATCCCGAATTCCTCGCCGCCGAACCGGGCCAGGATGCCCTTGTCCGCGATGTGCTCCCGCATCACCTTGGCCACGAGGCGCAGCACCTGATCCCCCGTGAGGTGCCCGTAATCGTCGTTGAAGCGCTTGAACGCATCGACGTCGATGACGATCAGGCTGGCGGCCTCGCCCGACGCGGTGCTGTCCGCGACCATCCGGGTGAGGCTGTCCTCGAAATGCTTGCGGTTGAACAGGCCGGTGAGTGGATCGGTCAGGCTCTCGAGCCGGGTCGTCTCCAGCGCCTCGCGCAGGGTCTCGATCTCGCGGTGGCTCTCGCGCATCCGCGTCTCGAGGGACTGGTAATCCGCGATCACGTCGCGGGTCGTCCCCACGAGCGCGGCGACGATCTCGTGGATATGCGCCGGGGTCGGCTCCGAGCCGTCGAGGGCGTTGGCGATCGCGCGGAGCGCCTCGCCATATTGGGCGGTGGAGCCGAGGGACTGGGTGACCACCGCGATGATGTCCTCGATCTGGGACAGCATGCTGATGCTGGTGCGCTCGGCCCCGGCCGCCAGATCGGTCTTCGGCGCGATATGGGTCTCGTAGAGCGTCATGAGATCTTTGTCCGACAGGGTCCGACCGTCCGTCGTCAGGGGAAGGATCGCCTTGTTCAGCGACGGCGTCGTGCCGGAGGCGTAGGTGAACCAGACCGCATAGGCCCGCGGCGTGGCCGAGGGGCCGTGGTCGCGCATCAGAGCGCTGGCACGCTCGGCCAGAACGAACGACCTGTTCTTGTCGACACCGCAGCCGTCCAACATCCGACAAACCACCCGAATCGCCCCAGGGTTCATCTTACGACAACCGAACACCACCTGAGGTATTCAGTATGCGGCCGGGATGGTGGACACGAGGTTAAGCCATCCGGCTATTTTGCCGGTTTGATCACCGCGGGACGCAGCAGGAAGGCCGGAACATGCGAACCGAGGCCGATCGGCGTGTCGCCATCGTCCTCGTCGCGACGGCGGGACGGCGGGCGCCGCTCCACCGCACGCTCCTCCGGGACGCGCTCGACCGGGCGATTCTGCGCGGGCGGGCGGCCCTGGGCCACGGGGCGATCCTGAGCCGCCCGATCCTGCGCTGCCGGCCGGTCCTGCGCCGCGGGGCGGGCCTGGGCCGGCTGGCGGCCCCGCTGGACCGGCGCGGCGGCCGCAGCCCCCTCCGGCGCGGCGTTGCGCTCGGGGGCATTCCGGCGCGAGGCTCCCTTCGCGGCGCCTCGGGGCGCACGCGGCTCGGCCCGGGCGGCCTCTTGCTGTCCGCCCTCGGATCGGCCGGTCTCGCCGCTCCGTGAGCGCCGGACGGCCCCGGCCTTGCCGCGATAGCGGGTGCGGGGCGCCTCGTCCTCGTTCCGGGCCGGCGGCGTGGCCTCGGGCAGGGAGGCCAGATCCCCCTCCGCCCAGGGAATCGGCTGGCCGATCAGGCTCTCGATCGCCAGGACCGAGCGCTCGTCGGAGCGGCTCACCAGGGTGAAGGCGTGCCCGGCGCGCCCGGCCCGCCCGGTGCGGCCGATCCGGTGGACGTAATCCTCCGGGTGATGCGGCACGTCGAAATTGAAGACATGGCTCACCGCCGGGATGTCGAGCCCGCGCGCGGCGACGTCGCTGGCCACCAGCAGCGGCACCTCGCCGGAGCGGAAGCCGTCGAGCGCGATGGTGCGGGCGCGCTGGTCCATGTCGCCGTGCAGGGCCGCGACGTTGAAGCCGTGGCTCGCCAGCGACTTCTGCAGCAGCGCCACGTCGCGCTTGCGGTTGCAGAAGATGATGCCGTTGTTCAGCTCGGCCTCGCCGCGGATCAGCCGGCGCAGCAGGTCGCGCTTCTCGTGTCCCTCGGAGCTGGTCGCCACGAGCTTCTGCACGATGGTGGCGGCGGTGGAGGCGGGCCTCGCCACCTCGATCCGCTGCGGATTGTGCAGGAACATGTCGGCCAGCCGCTCGATCTCCGGCGGCATGGTGGCGGAGAAGAACAGGGTCTGGCGGGTGAACGGCACCATCTTCACGATGCGCTCGATATCGGGG
>JAKONB010000340.1 GCA_022702195.1 Beijerinckiaceae bacterium
TGCGACCTCGGCTTAAACGCGAATAGATCGGCAGCGGACGATCCCGAACTCCGAATGGCCGTGACCGGGCGATCCGCTGATTTCTTGCTATGACGCTTTTGGGTCCGGTGATCCGGCCTGATCGACCTCCGCTCAGTGGGACGTAGCGGCAACCGTCGAATGGCAGCGTGGGCACAGAGATGAATGTCCGCTGCCGGGCAGCGAGCCAACTTCCGCTCATGGCGCGGAGTGGACTTCTCGCGCACGAGGTCGTGAACAGCCCCCTCCCAGCGGACGCCGGCCCAAAGACCGGCGCCCGCAAGCCTCCACTACCCCTGCACAACCGGGGACTTCCCCTGCGACAACCCGTCGATCGCTGCCCGGTCGAGCTTGGTATGGGCCTGGACCAGGGCGTGGGGGGTGAGCGCCAGCCATTGGCGCAGGGAGATGTCGGCGTAGGTGGGGGTGCGGAACATCTCCAGGAAGGTGAGTGTTTCGGTGCCGATGTTCTCGATGTAATGGCCCATGGCGAAGGGCACGTAGCCCACGTCGCCGGCGCGGTAATCGAAGGTGCGGGCCTTCGATTCGGATCCGAACACCGTTATGCGGCCCTCGCCCGCGATGTAGAACTGCCACTCGTCGCCGTTGGGGTGCCAGTGCAGCTCGCGCATCGCGCCGGGCTCCAGCTCGACGAGGGCCGCCGCGATGGTCTTGGAGGCGGGAAAGATCGTCGAATCGGTGATCCGCACGGTGCCGCCCCGGGTGCGGATCGGCTCCTGGGCCAGCATCCGGTGGCTGAAGCGCTCAGGGATCGGGCCGGCGCCGCCCATCCGGTCGCCGGCGAGCGGCCCCGGCATCGGGGCGGGGAAGATGTAGAGCTCTTCTTTGGGAATATTGGCGAAGGCGCTCTCGGGCAGGCCGAAATTCTTGGCCAGGATGTCCTTGGGGGTGTGGGCGAGCCAGTCGGTGAGCAGGAAGGTCGAATCCTCCGAGAAGGCGCCGTCGTCGAAGACCAGCAGGAACTCGCAGCCATCGACCCCGTCGCTCTCCAGGGCCTGGATCGAGTGGGGAATGCCCGAGGGGAAGTACCAGAGGTCGCCCGGCCCGACATCGTCCGCGAAGGTGCGGCCCTGCGCGTCCACCGCCGTGATGCGGGCGCGGCCCTGGAGCATGTAGGACCACTCCGCCTCCTTGTGCCAGTGCATCTCGCGCACCACCCCGGCCTTGAGCCGCATGTTCACCCCGGCCATCGCCTTCGAGACCGGCAATTCGCGGATCGTGGTCTGGCGCGCCCAGCCGCCCTCCTCCAGCCGCATGTGGCTGTCGGCAAAAGACCACTTGAGGTTGGGCATGGTGCCGTGATCGGTGGCGGGCGGGCGGACCGTGAACGGGTCCTGCGCCTCGCGGGCCGGGTTGCGCGGGCCGAGGATCGGGGCGCCGTCCGCGCCCCGCACCGGGGCGGGGCCGGCCGCCTCCTGCGCCCGGGCGCTGGCGCCGAGCAGGGCCGAGCCGGCGGTGGCGGCGATCAGGCCGCGGCGGGAGAGTTCGGTCATGGGGTGCCTCACCTGCGCGCCGGCCCGGCCGCGCGGGCGGTGGGGTCGGGTCCGGCGTTCGTCTGGAAGAACGGCGGCGCCGGATCTCGGGTCCGGTCGGCGCATGAGCGGGCAATGCGACGCGCGGCCTTGCGTTCCCTGCGCCATCCGGCCCGCGCGCTCACGATGTTGCGCGTTCCGTTGCAGGCTGCGTTGCATGTTGCAGCGCTATTCGACCACCAGCTTGTAGCCCTGGCCGGCGCGCAGGGCCGCGCCCCGCTCCAGCCCGTTGAGCACCAGGAAGCGCTCCAGCGCCCGGTCCGGCACCACCATGCGCTGGGCCAGGGATTCGGCGGTCTCGCCGGCGGCGGTCACCACCTGAATCCGCAACGGCCGCAAGGCCTTGGTCTCGGCCGGGTCCACCGCCGTCAGGCTCTCGGTCCAGCGCCGGAACGGCCCGTCCGGGTCGGTGCCGCCCTTGGCCGCCATGATCATCCGGAAGGTGGTCTCCCCCACCCGGATCGCCGCCAGCCGGAACGTCCAGTCCTTGCCCCGGGACAGGGCGGTCACCGCCGCATGCCCGCCTATCATCCTGCTCTCGATGGAGTTTTCCTCGATCCCGTCGCTCCAGGTCGCCCGCAGCACCGCCTCCAGCGACTGGCCCTCGGGGCTCTCCACCTGGTCGAACAGCAGGCGCCGGCTGCCCTCGCCGGTGGTGCCCAGCACCGCGTTGCGGGTGTTCTCGATGGTGAATCCGTCGGGCACCTCGAAGGCAATGCCCAGCCCCGGATGCAGGAAACGGCGCCCGCGCACGATCCCGTCGCCCGGATTGTCGCCGTAGGCGATGCCGTCGATGGCGGCCAAGTAGCGCGGCCGCTCGTCGATCCCGAGCCCCGGCGCCCCGATCAGCCGGGCGGCGCGGGTCACCAGGGCGATGCGCTCGGCGGTGCCCGGATGGGTCGCCAGCATGTCGGGTTCCCCGGCCATGCCGGTGCCGGTCTTCATCGCCGTGGTCCGGTTCAGGGCGTGCAGGAAGCGCCCGGCGCCGAACGGGTCGTAGCCCGCCCGCGCCAGGGTGCGCACGCCCACGGTGTCGGCCTCGAGCTCCTGCTCGCGCGAGAACCGCGCCAGGGCGAATTTCGACTGGTTCTGGAGCTGCGCCCCGGTGGCCGGATCGTTGAGCACGTCGGCCACCACCTTGCTCACCAGCTGCGAGCGCAGGGCGAGCTCGGTCCGCGCCGTGGCGTGCCGCAGGGTGACGTGGGCGATCTCGTGGGCCAGCACCGCCGCGATCTCGGAGGTGTCGCTCGCCAGCGCCAGCAGGCCGCGGGTCACGTAGAGGCGTCCGCTCGGCAGGGCGAAGGCGTTGATCACCGGTGAATCGAGCAGAGTGACCGCGTAGGTCTCCTCGGGCCGATCGGTGGCGCGCACCAGCCGGTCCGTCACCTCGGTGAGGAGCCTGAGGGTGGCGGGCGCCCGGTATTCGCCACCGAAGGAGGCCACCAGCTTGGCGTGGTCGGCATCCGAGACGCTGCGCTCGCGGCCTACGATGCGGGGCGCCTCGGGGGGAACCTGCAAAGCCGCTGGCTTGAGCGTCGCCGTGCCCTGATCGGCGATGCAGCCCGACAACGCGAGGAGAAGCCCGGCGCAGGCCAGGGCCTGGCGCGCCGCACGCGGGCGAAAATCTGGTGTCGGACCGCCGGTCATGTGGTTCAGCGCCGCTGCGCCCGCTCCTCGTCCAGAACTTCGATCATGTCCGCGCTCGCGATGTCGAGGGTGGGGCCACGCCAGGATTCGAGGACGCCGCGCACGCGCACCCGCCGGCCCCTGAGCGTGGCCGCACTCAAACCACGTTCCTGCAACTGGCGCCAAGTGCGTTTCGACACGGTCACGGTGAGCCCGTCCTCGCCGCGCCGGGCGAAGTCGAGATAGGTCCGGCGCGGGCGCTCGCCGATGTTGAGGATCGGCCCCTCGGTGACGACGAAACGGCCGAGTCTAGCCCGCAGGGCCGCCCCGTCGCGCACCGGCGGCGGCGTCTCCCGCCAAAGGCCGCGCTGGGCCGCCCGCGCCGCCGCCTCGACGGCCAGCAGGGCCGGGCGGCACAGGCTGTCCCGCTCGCCCGCATCCACGGCGGCGAGCCCGGCCTCGATAAGCCCCCCGGTGAGATCGAGGCCGCCATCAGTGACGGCGTCCACGTGGGCGCGCCCCCAGCGGTCGGTCTCGCCCCGGGCGACGAGGGTGAGGGCCTGTCCGCGCCGAGCCGCCAGCCACGCCTCCGCCCGCCCCGCGAGGTCGGGGTCTTCCGGCCAGCGCAGGCCGTCCAGCACCGCCCGATCGCCGGAGGCGAGGACGAGCTCGCCGCGTGCGCCGAGCCCGGTGAGTGTCGCGTCGCGTGCGGGGCCCGTCCGGCAATCGGCCGATCGGGCCGGGGACCGAGTCGGCGAGGCCGCTTGTGCCCCGTCACAGAGGGGGATCGGACCGGTCACGAGGGCGAAGGCGAGAAGCCGATAAGGGATGGCGCTCCGTCGGCGCGGCCCGCGCGGGCTCGCCGCCGGTCTGCCGGTCGCACGCCCCGGGGGCATTCTTCTCGCCGCCTGCCGCCGCGTGCGTTCCACGAACCGTGCCCCCGCTAGTCCCGCGTTACGTCAGAGTGTGGCGTCCGTGGGCAGGGTCCACAAGGAAGGCCTTCGCCGCGACGGCTGTTCGCGCCGCGCTGCGGCAAGATCGTCACAGCGCGGTTGGCGCATCCCCGCGATGGTGGTAGGGAACCTCCCGGTGAGTCTCCGTAGCTCAGCTGGACAGAGCACAGGTTTCCTAGATCAATTGGGCGTCGCGAGGGGAAACCGCGCGGCGGATCCGCTCAAATTCGGGGAAAGCCCACGGTTCGCTCCAGGCGGATCGGCCGATCCCGAGCCAAGCCCGCATCGCCCCTCCGGGCCTGTGGGAAGGTGTAGAGACTAGACGGGCGGCACCTAACGGCTCCGATGGGGTCTATGGTGAAGGGATAGTCCAGACCACGAACGTCCCTCGCAGAGGGGCGGCGGCGGAAGCCGAAGTGGGATGAAACCTGGGGTCGCAGGTTCGAGCCCTGCCGGGGACGCCACCATTCCTCCGAGGTCATCTCGGATCTGCGACGGTTCATGCCGGCATGCCACGCTATTTCTTTCACACCTTGATCGACGACGACGTTCTCTCCGATCCGGAGGGGGCGGAGTTGTCGGATGCGGATCAGGCATGGGACGTCGCTCGTGCGACGGCGGGCGCGGCCGTTCGGGGGCCGGATAGTGGCCGCCTGGTCGGTGCCATCCTGCTCGTCACGGACGCGGAGGGGGAGGTGGTTCTGGAATTTCCCTTCGCAGAAGCTCTGACATTGGAGCCGGAGGCCAATGGGCGCCCGCATTAAGCGGCACTCCTCTCAGGAAGGCCGTCTTGGTAACCTGGGCTTTACCTTTTCTGCGGTATCATGAGGCGGGCGTAGGCCGGGCGTAAATGGGGGTACGGGGACGCGATGGCAGGCCAGAAGACCGACGCGCGGGACGTGCATGTAGGACGGCGGATCGCTGAGCTTCGCAAGCGTGCGGCATTGACGCAGAGGCGCGTCGCTCAGAGCTTCGGCATGTCGGCGGCCCAGCTGCAGAAATACGAGAAGGGCACCAATCGGATCAGCGCGATCCATCTGGAGACCTTCAGTCGCATGACCGGCGTTCCGGTCGAGTATTTCTTCGACGGGTTGGAGCGGACCGAAGAGATCGTCGCGCAGGGCTTCGCGGAGGCCAAACAGGCGCCCTACGCCGAGACTGGCCCATGGCAAGGGCTCGTGGACGTGGTCGTGCGCCATGTGACCGAGCATTTTTCCGAGACTCATCGACGTGATCTGGCCGCGGTCATCCATGCCCTGGACCAGAAGCTGAACGGCTGATTTATCGTCCGTTTCGTTCTCTTTGCCGAATTTTTTGGCCGGAGCGGCTTGACCGTTCCGGGGAGGACTGCCAGACACTCGCCTTTTCCGCAGACCGGGTGAGGCGCCTCACGAGACAGGCGCGCCCGAAAGCCGGGAGCCGCCAGTGCCGCGTCCAAATTACCTGTTCACCAGCGAATCGGTCTCCGAAGGCCATCCCGACAAGGTGTGTGACCGGATCTCCGATACGGTGGTCGATGCTTACCTCGCCGAGATGCCCGAGGCGCGCCTCGGTGTTGAGACGCTCGCCACCACCAACCGCATCGTCATCGCGGGAGAGGTGCGTGGCCCCGATTCGATCACCTTCGACCATCTCGCCGAACTGACTCGCGAGGCGGTGCGCGACATTGGCTACGAGCAGTCGGGTTTCCACTGGAAGAACAACGACATCGCGATCCACCTGCACGCGCAGTCCGTGGACATCGCGCAGGGCGTCGATTCGTCCGGTAACAAGGACGAGGGGGCCGGCGACCAGGGCATCATGTTCGGCTACGCGGCCGACGAGACCCCGGAGCTGATGCCGGCTCCGATCTTCTACGCTCACAAGATCCTCAAGGATCTCGCCGACGCTCGTAAGGCCAAGCAGGGCGATGCTGCCAAGCTCGGCCCCGACGCCAAGAGCCAGGTCACCGTGCGCTACGAGAACGGCCGTCCGGTCGGCGTGACGCAGATCGTGCTCTCCACCCAGCATCTCGATGAATCGCTCGATTCGGCCGATGTGCGCGCCATCGTCGAGCCCTACATCCTCGCCGCCCTGCCGCGGGACTGGGTCTCCGAGGAGACCGTGTGGCACGTGAACCCCACCGGCAAGTTCGTCATCGGTGGCCCCGATGGCGATGCCGGCCTCACCGGCCGCAAGATCATCGTCGACACCTACGGCGGTGCCGCACCCCATGGCGGTGGTGCCTTCTCCGGCAAGGACCCGACAAAGGTCGACCGGTCTGCTGCCTACGCGGCGCGCTACCTTGCCAAGAACGTCGTCGCCGCCGGTCTCGCCACCCGCGCCACGATCCAGCTCGCCTACGCGATCGGCGTCGCCAAGCCGCTCTCGATCTATGTCGATCTCCACGGCACCGGTCGTGTCGACGAGGCGCGGCTCGAGGCGGTGCTCATGGATGCCATCGACCTGTCGCCGCGCGGCATCCGCACCAAGCTGGGCCTCAACAAGCCGATCTACGCACGCACCTCGGCCTACGGCCATTTCGGGCGCGCCCCGGACGCGGATGGGGGCTTCTCCTGGGAGCGTACCGACTTGGCCGAAAGCCTCAAGTCGGCCCTGTCCTGATCCCATGACCATGGGGCGGGACAATATCCCGCCCCTCTCGGGCGGAGCCGTGACGAACGGTACAGCCTCAGAGGTGGCCGAGCGCGCCTTCTATGGCCGGCGCAAGGGCAAGCGCCTGCGGATGGGGCAGGAGCAGCGGCTCGCCGACCTGCTCCCGAGCCTGCGTGTGCCCCTGCCGGCTGATGGTGGGCGGCTCGATCCGCGGGCGCTCTTCCCGATTGCGGTCGACGAGGTCTGGCTCGAGATCGGCTTCGGCGGCGGCGAACACCTTGCGGCTCAAGCCCAGGCCCATCCACGCGTCGGGATCATCGGTGCTGAGCCCTTCGTCAACGGCGTCGTCAAGCTCCTGCGGGCGGTGGACGAGGCCGAGCTGCGCAACGTCCGCATCTGGGACGAGGATGCGACGGCCCTGCTCGCCGCCCTCCCCGATGCATCCCTCTCGCGCGTCTACCTGCTCTATCCCGATCCCTGGCCGAAACGCCGGCAACGCAAGCGGCGTTTCGTCTCCGACGAATCGCTCGGCGAGATCGCCCGTGTCCTGAAGCCCAGCGGCGTTTTCCGCTTCGCCAGCGATATCGACGATTACGCCGGGTGGACCCTGGTCCGGGCCGCGCGCTGTCCGCACCTGTCCTGGACGGCCCGAAACGCGGCCGAATGGACGACGCCCTGGGCCGGTTGGCCCGGCACTCGCTACGAGGCCAAGGCCATCCTGGCCGGACGCCCCCCGACTTACCTCGAGTTTCGGCGGGTCGCCTCGTCCTGAAGCGAGATTTGCCCGCCAGTCCGACTTCTTGTCCCTGGGGACGAGCCGCCTCGTCTCGCATATCCGGTTCCCGATGGTCTTGCCTCGCAGGAAGTTCGGTCGTCAGATGAGGCGGCGGCATCCCGCTTCCGCAGTGACAGGATGTCACCCGACTTAAGGAATCGGCGTCGCTGAGCGAGGTTGTGGCGTGGATGACGGTTCGAATCAGCCTTCGAGCTCCGGCACGAACGCCACCGCCGAGGCAGGTCTTCACCACATCCTGTTCCGCGATGCGCCGATCGGTCTGATCGCCATAGACACGGGCACCGGGCTGATCCGGGACGCCAACCCCTATCTCTGCGATCTTCTCGGGCATCCCAAGGACAGCCTTTCGGGGTATCCCTGCGGGGTACTCGGCGAGGCCACGATCCCGGTCCCGGCGGGCCTCCGGCACTGGCGGCGGCGCGACGGTGATCGGGTCGACGTTCGGGTTCGGACATCGAGCGATACCGGCATCCAGACGTTGATCGTCGACGCCGTGGATGCGGATGATCTCGCCCGGGCGGAGGAAAACCGGGCTGCCCTCGCCGCCGCGGGCCTGGGCGAATGGCGACTCGATGTCGCCCGAGGCATCGTCACGCTCTCGCGGCGGGCCGCCGCCATCCTCGGTCATGCGGCGGGGCCATCCGCCACCTGGGCAGCATTGCGGGGGCTTCTGGAGGCTGATGAAGCGCGGCGGGTAAGGCCCCTCGTCCGGGCCAGCCTGGGTGACGGGCAGCCCTTCTCCCTGGAATGCCGGATCCGACGCGCAAGCGACGGAGCCATGGTCAGCGTCGGCATACGCGGGCAGATGATCGAGGGGGACGCGGCGGGGCCGGCCGGCATTGTCGGCGTCGTCGAGGACATCACCGGCCAGGTCGCGGTCCGCAACGCCCTGCGGGACGGTGAGCAGCGGCTGCGTATCGCCACGTCCCTGGCCGCCCTCGGGATCTTCGAGTGGCACATGCTCGACGACCAGGCGATCTGGGAGAACGAGCGGATGTTCGCCATCTTCGGACGCGGGGCGGGAGACGGCGCCGTGGGCAAGCGCGAGTTCCTTGAGAACGTCCTGCACCCGGACGATCGCTCACGGGTGCGGGGAGCCATCCTGGCCGCCTTGCGCGAGGATGCGCCGCTTCAGGTATCCGGCCGCATCCGGCGCAAGAGCGATGGTGCTTGGCGGATCATCGACCTCGCGGGGCGCTTCGAGCGCGATGCCTCCTACCGCCTGCCGCGCCGCCTCATCGGCGTCGTCGCGGACGTCACCGAGCAGCGGGTGGCGGAGGAGCGCCGGATCCTGCTGATCCGCGAGCTGCACCACCGGGTCAAGAATACGCTCGCCACCGTGCAGGCCATCGTCGGCTCCACCGCCCGCACGGCCTCCAGCATCGAGAGCTTCTACGAGGCGTTCGTGGGGCGGATCAAATCGCTCGCCCACACCCACGCCGTGCTTACCGAGGATACCTGGCAGACCGCCTCGCTC
>JAKONB010000092.1 GCA_022702195.1 Beijerinckiaceae bacterium
CCAGTGTCCCGCCCGATCAAGCCCGGCTCACCGAAACGGCCGGCGCGCAGGAGCCGTGAACGGTGCCCATGAACGGAAACGCCGCGACCCGCCGGGTCCTCTCGGCCCTCGCCCTCTGCCTCGCCGCGACCCTGCCGGGCCATGCCGCCCAGCCACGCGAATCGACGCCGGTTTCCGAGTACGAGCCCGCGGAATCGCTGGAGGGCAATTTCCTCTCCGCCTACATTGCCGGCGCCTCCAAGGACACGGCCGCCGCCGCGAGCTTCTACCGCGAGGCGGTGAAGGCCGATCCGCGCAATGCGGAGCTCCTCGAGCGCGCCTTCGTCTCGCTGCTCGCCGACGGCGCCCTGCCGGATGCCTTCCGGGCGGCCGAGCGGCTCACCACTCGCGACGGGTCCAACGGCCTCGCCCAGCTCGCCCTGGGCGTGCGCCAGATCAAGGCCGGCCAGTTCGCACAGGCCCGCCAGAACTTCGCCCGCAGCGGCCGGGGGGCGGCCGCCGACCTTACGGCGACCTTGCTGACAGCCTGGGCCTATGCGGGCGCCAATGACGGCAAGCGCGCGCTCGACACCATCAATAAGCTGAAGGGCGAGCGTTACTACAACACGTTTCGCGATTTCCATGCCGGTCTGATCGCCAATCTGGTGGGGGATCAGGCGGAGGCCGAGCGCCGTCTGAAGGCCGCCTACGACGCCGACCACAATACCCTGCGGATCGTCGATGCCTATGCGCGCTTCGAGGCGCAGCAGGGCCGCACCGATCTGGCGATCCAGGCCTATACCGAGTTCGACAAGCTGCTTCCGCGCCATCCCATCGTGCGCGACGCACTAACCAAGCTGAAAGAGGGCAAGCCCCTCGCCCGTCTGATCAACACCGCACAGGAGGGCGCTGGCGAGGTGCTGTACGGGCTCGGCGCCGCCGGCTCGACCCAGGGCGACGAACTGCCCGCCGTGGTCTATCTCCGGCTCGCCCTCTACCTCGCCCCCGAGCATGCCCTCGCCCGCCTCACCCTGGCCGACATCCTCGACCGGATGAAGCAGACCGAGCGCGCGAACGAGGCCTACGCGCAGATCCCGTCCGGCTCGCCGCTGCGGCTCAACGCCGACGTGCAGATCGGGCTCAACCTCGAACAGATGGGCAAGGGCGACGAGGCGATCCAGCACCTCGATGCCGCCATGAAGGCGCATCCAGACGATATCGACATCATCACGGCGCTCGGCAACGTCCAGCGCTCGCGCAAGAAGTACGAAGAGGCGGCTGCCACCTACAGCCGTGCCATCACGCTCATCGGCGATCAGCCGGCGGCGAATTACTGGACGACCTTCTACTTCCGGGGCACCGCTTACGAGCGGGCCAAGCAATGGGCCAAGGCGGAGGCCGACCTGAAGAAGGCCCTTGAACTGGTGCCTTCGACCCAGCCCGGCGCTCGCGCCCAGGTGCTCAACTATCTGGCCTATTCGTGGGTGGACCAGAACATCAACATCGACGAAGCCTTCACCATGCTGAAGCAGGCGGTGGATGCCAGCCCGCGCGACGGCATGATCATCGACAGCCTGGGCTGGGCCTATTTCCGCCTCGGCCGCTACGACGATGCCGTGCGCGAGCTCGAGAGGGCGATCGAGCTGAAGCCCGGCGATCCGACCATCAACGACCATCTCGGCGACGCCTATTGGCGCTCGGGACGCCGCCTCGAGGGCAAGTTCCAGTGGCAGCATGCCAAGGATCTGAACCCCGAGCCGGAGGATCTGGAGAAGATCAACGCCAAGCTCAAGGACGGCCTGCCCGAGCTGGAGAAGCCGGCCGCCACGGCCGAGAATCCCCCTGAGAAGGTCAATCCCGAACTGCCCAAGGGCGCGCCCGCGCCGAGCGAGCCGCCAGGCGCCGCCGACAAGAAGAGTGGTGGCTGAAGCTTTGCCCCCGACGGGCGGTCGCGGGCCTCCGGACAAAGACGATCTGCCAAGGACTGTGCGGGCTTGACGGAGGTGGCGATACGAGGCCAGACCGGCCCCGCAATCCACCCCCAAAGCCGCGAGAGCCCGTGCTTCCCCTCGTCACCCGCGCTCCGGCGAAGATCAATCTGACCCTCCACGTCCTCGGCCGCCGTGCCGGGGACGGCTATCATGAGCTGGAGAGCCTCGTGGCCTTCAGCGGGGCCGGCGACGTGCTGTCGCTCGAGCCAGGACCGGACCTGACCCTGACGGTCTCGGGTCCGACCGCCGGGCCGGCGGGTCCCTTCGGCGACAATCTGGTGATCCGCGCCGCCCGAAATCTAGTCGCCCTCAAGCCTGGGTTGCGGCTCGGCGCCTTCCACCTCGTCAAGCGCCTGCCGGTGGCCGCCGGCATCGGCGGCGGATCGTCGGACGCGGCCGCGGCCTTGCGCCTGCTTGCCCGCCTCAACGGGTTCGCCGTCACGGACGCGGACGTGATGGCGGCGGCGCGGGCCACGGGCGCGGACGTGCCGGTCTGCCTCGATCCCCGCGCTCGGATGATGACCGGTGCCGGCGAACATATCGGCGAGGCTCTCGAACTCGCGCCGTTGCCCGCAATCCTGGTCAACCCGGGCGTGCCCGTCGCCACCGCCCCGGTCTTTCGCGCTCTCGGGCTGGACATCGGCGAGCGCCATCGGCCGGAGACCCATCCATCGGTCGCGGCCGGGGGCGGACCGGACGCTGTCCTCGCGGTAGTCGGACCTGCCCGGAACGATCTGGAAGCCCCCGCGCTCAGTGTGGCGCCGGTGATCGGCACGGTTCTGGCAGCCCTGCGGGCGCAAGCCGGGTGCCGCCTCGCCCGCATGTCGGGATCGGGCGCCACGGTCTTCGGTCTGTTCGCGGATCGCTCGGCGGCGGCTCGCGCGGCGGCGCAACTGCGCACGCGCTACCCCGATTGGTGGGTGAAATCCGCCCTGCTGCGCTGACGCAAACCATCGGGATCGTCCCCGTCGCAGCGCCGAGAGCGAGGCTGACGAGCCCCGCGATCACCCGCGGAGGCGGGGGCGCCGGCTCAGTGGGCGCGGGCGATGCAAAAATCCACCACCTGAAGCAGTGCCTGCTTCATCGGGCTCGGCGGGAAGGCGGCGAGGGAGCCCCGTGCCAGATCGCCGTAATGGCGCGCTCGCTCCATGGTGTCGTCCAGCGCGCCGTGCCGGCGCAGGATCGTCAGCGCGGTGGCCAGATCGGCCTCCGCCACGTCGCCCTCTTCCAGGGTGCGCCTCCAGAAAGCATGCTCGGCCTCGTCGCCGCGCCGCATGGCCAGCACGATCGGCAGGGTGATCTTGCCCTCGCGAAAATCGTCGCCGACATTCTTACCGAGGCTCGCGCTGGTGCCGCCGTAATCGAGCACGTCGTCGATGAGCTGGAAGGCGATGCCGAGGTTCATGCCGTAATCGCGGCACGCCGCTTGGTCGGCGCCGTTGCGCCCGGCCAGGACCGGCCCGACCTCGCAGGCCGCCGCGAACAGCTCCGCCGTCTTGGCGCGGATCACCGCCAGGTATTCGTCCTCGCTGGTGCCGGTGTTCTTGGCGGCGGTGAGCTGCATCACCTCGCCCTCGGCGATGATCGTGGCGGCGGCCGACAGGATGTCGAGCGCCTTGAGCGACCCGACTTCGACCATCATTCGGAACGCTTGGCCCAGCAGGAAATCGCCGACCAGGACGCTCGCCTCGTTGCCCCACTTGATGCGTGCCGCCACCTTGCCGCGCCGCATGTCGCTCCCATCGACCACGTCGTCGTGAAGAAGGGTCGCCGTGTGCATGAACTCGACGCTGGCGGCGAGCTTCACCGCCCCGTCCCCGGCATAGTCGCAGAGATCCGCGGTCGCGAGGGTGAGGATCGGGCGCAGGCGCTTGCCGCCGGAGGAGATGAGGTGGTTGGCCACCTCCGGGATCATCTGAACGTCGGATCCGGTCCGCGACAGGATCGTCGTGTTGACACGCTCCATGCCGCCCGAGACCAGGGCCACGAGGTCGGCCAGGCTCGCCTCCGGATCGGAACGCGCGTCGTCCATGGGAACTGCGTCGATGGGAAGTGCCACGCCCAAACCCCGGTCTCTCCTGCCCGTGCGTCCAGGGCACCGAGGGAGGGCCGCAATGCCGGCCGGCTCGGGCCCGCGACGTTTCGCGACCATATTCCGTGCGGCTCCCCATCGCATGGGCTCGGAGACGCTGCAACACGCACCATGCCGCAAGGTATACGCTCCGCTGTGGAGTCCGCCCGCGCGGCGATGGAGGAAGGCGCCGATGACCGAATTGATCCGCAGCAACGATCTCGTCCTGATGGGGTTCGCCCAGTCGGTGCTGGAGGGCGCCGACATTCCGGTTCTCGTGGCCGATCAGCACATGTCGCTGCTCGAAGGCTCGATCGGCGCCTTCGCGCGCCGGCTCCTGGTTCCGGATGACCGGGCCGCCGAGGCGCGGCGTCTTCTCTCCGACGGGGGCCTTGCCGGCGAACTGCGCGATGCCTGAGCCGGATGCCTGGCTCGGGGGGCTCCTGCGCCTCGCCCAGCCCCGGCGCGGTGGCCACCGCGCCGGGACCGATGCAGTGCTGCTCGCTGGCCTCGTACGCCCGGGGGACGAGGCTGTGGTGTGTGATGTCGGTGCCGGGACCGGGGCAGTGGGGCTGGCCGTGGCGGTGCGTGCGCCTGGATGCCGCGTCCTTCTGGTGGAGCGCGATCCGGGATGCGTCGAACGCGCCCGGCACAACATCGCGCTGAACGGGCTCGAGGCGCGCGCGGACGTCATCGAAGCCGATGTCCTGGCCGAGGGGGCCGTGCGCCGGGCGTCCGGACTCACCACCGGCCTCGCGGACCTCGTCCTCACCAACCCGCCCTTCTTCGAGGCGGGGCGGCACCGGCCCTCGCCGCACGCCGAGAAGGCGTCCGCGCATACGTTCGAGGTCGGGGGGCTCGAGGGGTGGCTGCGAACCTGCGTCGATCTCCTGCGGCCGGCTGGGCGCATCGGGTTGATCCACCGGGCCGACGCCCTGCCCGCCTGTCTCGACGGCCTGCGTGGCCGGTTCGGCGCCATCACGGTACGGCCGGTTCAGGCGCAGGCCGGTCGCCCGGCGATCCGCGTCCTGATCAGTGCGGTGAAGGGGAGCCGCGGCCCCTTCGGGTTGCTCGCCCCCCTGGTGCTTCAGGACCCGGACGGGCGCTTCACCCCCGAACTCGACCAGCTGAACACCGGACGGGGCTGGATCGGCGTGGCGGAGTGATCGGGCTACGCCGTCCGCGAAAGGAAAGGGACGCCGTTGCCGGTGCCCCCTGGCCTCGCCGTTCCCGAGAAAGCCTCAGTAGAAGCGCAGCCCAGGGCGGTGCCGCCCGCCATAGGGCCGGTGCCAACCGTGATGGCGGCGCCAGCCATAGGCCGGGCGGTAGTACGGACGATGCCGGTAATGCCCACGGTACCCGTGATGTCGGCGGTGCCCGTAATGGCGACGGTAGTCGTGAGGCCGCGGGTATCCGTGCCAGCGGACCTGTTCGAGGAGGGGGGCCGCCGTGCCATCCGCCACTGCGACCGGCAGCGGTACCGCCTCCGCCGTCCGATGGGAGCCGATCGGCCCGAAGGTCAGGCGGAAGCAGACGATCATCCAACGTAAGAGACGCGTGACCTTCACCTTACTGTCGCGTCGCGGCGATCCCGTTCGGGGCGCCGGGCGGGAGGAATGTCCACGCTGGCAAAACGGTTCGACCCGCACCATTTTGTGAGGCCCCTCCGGCGCGGCGACGCTTGTCGCATCGTTCCCGGCGGAACGACAACTCATCGAGAACGCGAGACCATGCCGCTGACCCTACCGGCCCGCCTGCGCCCGCTGCTCCCGAAACGCTGGCGCCGGGCGCGGCCCCGCGTCGCCGTAATCCGCTTGAGCGGAGCCATCGGGGCGGTCTCGCCGTTTCGCGCGGGCCTCTCCATCGCCGGCGTTGCCGCGAGCCTCGAACGGGCCTTCGCGATGAAGGGCATCGTCGCGGTTGCCCTGGTGATCAATTCACCGGGGGGCTCGCCGGCCCAATCCCACCTCATCCATCGCCGCATCCGCGCGCTGGCCGCCGAGAAGTCCCTACCGGTCATCGCCTTCGTGGAGGATGTGGCGGCATCTGGCGGCTACATGATCGCGTGCGCGGCCGACGAGATCGTCGCCGACGCGACCTCGCTGATCGGGTCGATCGGCGTCGTCTCGGCGGGGTTCGGCTTCGACCGGCTGATCGACCGGATCGGCATTGACCGGCGCGTCCATACCCAGGGCGAGTCGAAGGCCATGCTCGACCCGTTCCGCCCGGAGGATCCCGACGACGTGCTGCGGCTCAAGGCGATCCAGGCCGACGTGCAGGATCTGTTCATAACCCTGGTGAAGGGTCGCCGGCCGACCATCGATGCCGGCGGCGAGAATCCGTTCACCGGCGCGGTCTGGACCGGACGCCAGGCCCTGCGCCTCGGTCTGATCGATGCCCTCGGAGATGCACGCTCGACCCTCCGGGAGCGTTACGGCGACAGGGTCGAGCTTCGCTTCGTCGCCGAGAAGCAGGGCTCCCTCGTCGCCCGTCTGCTGCGCCGGACGGCGCCCGGAAGCACCAGTCTGGCCGCCGAGGCGCTGGCGGCCGTGGAGGACCGGGCGCTCTGGGCGCGCTACGGTCTCTGAACGCGAGCGACGCGCGCGATGCCCCCCGCCCGTGTTACCGGGGGCAGCCGTCGCTCGACGCGCCGTAGCCCGCATAGACCACCCGCACCTTGCGGGTGCAGGTCTCAGCCACGACCGGAGCCGGCACGGTGACCATCTCGATGGGCGTCACCACCGCCGGCATCCGGACCATGTCCGACTGGTCGGTGGTCGCCAGCGCGTTCGAGGCACTGATTACGATTGGTGTGGCCACCAGGGAGGCGGCAAAAAGAGCGGCGAAGACCGTGAAAGACTGGCGCATGGCGCTGGTTCCGAACTGTTCGCCCGTCGTGTCCGACCGCGAAAACCTCTTGATTGCCGATGAAACTTGGCAGCGAGCGCGGCAGTTCCGGCCCACCTGGCAAATCGTGGCGAAATTGTGTGTCTCACCGCACCCGGTCGCGATGGAGCCGTTCCTACGTCGCAGTGTGGGCTCGTCCCCGCGCCGCGCGAGCGTGTGTCTCCCTGCGCGGGTGTATCCTCGCTGCAGGGGGTCGGCTTGACACCCCCGGTCCGGCTCTTAAACGCTGGCCGCCCCTTCAC
>JAKONB010000097.1 GCA_022702195.1 Beijerinckiaceae bacterium
GAGCAGCACCACGGCGTGCGCATCCAGGATGCGGCCCTGGTGGCCGCCGCCACCCTGTCGAACCGCTACATCACCGACCGCTTCCTGCCGGACAAGGCCATCGACCTGATGGACGAGGCCGGGTCGCGCCTGCGCATGCAGGTCGATTCGAAGCCCGAGGAACTCGACAACATCGACCGCGAGATCGTGCGTCTCAAGATCGAGGGCGAGGCCCTGAAGAAGGAGACCGACTCCGCCTCCCGCGACCGCCTCGTGCGGCTGGAGAAGGAGCTGGCCGATCTCGAGGAGCAATCCGCCGCGATCACCTCGCGCTGGAAGGCCGAGAAGGACAAGCTCGGTGCGGCGGCCGACCTCAAGCGCAAGCTCGACGAGGCCCGGACCGACCTCGCCAATGCCCAGCGCCAGGGCCAGTACCAACGCGCCGGCGAGCTCGCCTACGGCGTGATCCCGGGGCTGGAGAAGCAGCTCGCCGAGGTCGAGGCCCAGGCCGAAAACGCGGTGGCGCGCGACGGCATGGTCGAGGAGGCGGTGACGCCGGCCCATATCGCGGGCGTCGTCTCGCGCTGGACCGGTGTGCCGGTCGACAAGATGCTGGAGGGCGAGCGCGAGAAACTGCTGGCGATGGAAGCGGTGCTGGGCAAGCGCGTGGTCGGCCAGCGCGAGGCGGTGGATGCGGTCTCCACCGCGGTCCGGCGCGCCCGCGCCGGTCTGCAGGACCCGCACCGGCCGATCGGCTCGTTCATGTTCCTGGGACCCACCGGCGTCGGCAAGACCGAGCTGACCAAGGCCCTCGCCGGCTTCCTGTTCGACGACGACACCGCCCTCGTGCGCATCGACATGTCGGAATACATGGAGAAGCACTCGGTGGCCCGCCTCATCGGCGCGCCTCCGGGCTATGTCGGCTACGAGGAGGGGGGCGCGCTCACCGAGGCGGTGCGGCGGCGGCCCTACCAGGTGGTGCTGTTCGACGAGATCGAGAAGGCGCATCCGGACGTGTTCAACGTCCTGCTGCAGGTGCTCGATGACGGGCGGCTCACCGACGGGCAGGGGCGGACGGTGGATTTTCGCAACACGCTGCTGATCATGACCTCGAATCTCGGCTCCGAGTACCTCGTCAACCAGGCCGACGGTGACGATACGGACGCGGTGCGCGACGAGGTGATGGGGGTGGTCCGGCATCATTTCCGGCCGGAATTCCTGAACCGGATCGACGAGATCATCCTGTTTCACCGCCTCAAGCGGTCGGAGATGGGGGCAATCGTCGATATCCAGCTCACGCGGCTGCAGAAGCTCCTCGACGAGCGTAAGATCGCCCTCGATGTGGAGCCGGAGGCCCGCGACTGGCTTGCCGAGAAGGGCTACGACCCCGCCTACGGGGCGCGCCCGCTCAAGCGGGTGATCCAGAAGGCGGTGCAGGACCGGCTCGCCGAGCAATTGCTCTCGGGCAAGATCCATGACGGGGAGGCGGTGCCGGTGCGGCTCGGCCCCCTCGGCCTGGTGGTCGGCGCGGAGAGCGTCGGCGACGAGCGGCGGCCCGCCAGCGTTCTGCTGAACTAAGTGTCTCTCACAATACTCCCGCTGCGCTGTTCTGCTTCCAGCGAGAAACGGCGGTGATCGGAAGGTTTGTAAGGCACCCTAACCATCAAGGCCGTGGCGAGACCTCGCCGCGGCCTTGATGCCTATTGGCCGGAGACGAGGATCAGCCGGCGAACTTTCTGCTCGAACGCTCCCATCCGGGCGGAGATTCCCTGGGCCGCGCAGGTGCCGAACGTGTTCCCGGCGAAGAATCCATGCTGCGCCCGCTCGGAGCAGGCGAGGACGGGCGGCACCGCCAGGATGGCGAGCAGCACGAGGGCGACGATGACGATCTGCGCCGCGATTCCCAGGAGCCAGCGCAGGGGCGACAGGAATGCGCCGGCGCGCGCCGGCGGGCGATCCAGACCGTCGGTCAGGTCGCGCACCGACGCGGAGCGCCCGCGCCGTCGGGCCAGGATCGCATCGAGATCGCGCGGTTTCGTCAGGTCGGCCACCCGAAAACCTCCGTATCAGGGGCGGCCCGGTCGAGGCCTGGGACGAGCGTGCGGATCGAGTCTCTAACGAAGACTGAAATGAAACGACGTCCGGCGGCTCCCTCCGGGATGGCAGAGTTCGATTTCGCGCGAGTCCGCGCGGCGGAATCATCGAATCGTGCCTCCCCGCCTCGCCGAGAGCTCGCCGAAACGGCCGGCGACGGAACCGAGGACGTTCCCGGCAGGACCGAGCCCGCGTCCACTGCCGGTTGCCGATGGCTCTGACAATCCAGGCAGAATCTTGGAATCTTTCTGCCATATCGGGTGCAAAGCCTCCCCGCGAAGCTTGAGCGTGCCGGGCATTCGAGCAACATACGCAGCCGCGAGGCACGATCATGCCGCCCGCGACCAGGGACACGCAGATGTCGACATCATCGCCGGGATCGGGACGGGGCAATGACGGGACCGTCGCGGAGGGCGCCCTGTCGCGGGCCGGCATTCGCTTCACCGCCTGGGCCGAGAAGTGGTTTCCCGATGCGTTCATCTTCGTGGCCATCGCGGTGGTCATCGTGGCGCTCGGGGCGCTCGCCAACGGCGCCCAGCCGGCGGCCATCGCCAAGAGTTTCGGCGACGGGTTCTGGAGCCTGATCCCCTTCACCATGCAGATGGCCTTCGTGACCATCGGCGGCTACGTGGTGGCGACGGCACCGCCGGTCCAGGCCCTGATCGACAAGCTGGCCGGGATCCCCAAGACCGGGCGCGGCGCGGTGGGCTTCGTGGCGGCCGCCACCATGCTGTCCTCGTTCCTGAGCTGGGGCCTCAGCCTGATCTTCGGCGGCCTGCTCGCCCGGGCGCTCGCCCGCCGCACCGAGCTGCGGATGGATTACCGTGCGGCCGGGGCCGCCGCCTATCTCGGGCTGGGCGCCACCTGGGCGATGGGCCTCAGCTCCTCGGCCGCCCAGCTCCAGGCGAACCCGGCGAGCCTGCCGAAGGCGCTCCTCCCGATCACCGGCGTGATCC
>JAKONB010000128.1 GCA_022702195.1 Beijerinckiaceae bacterium
CAACCCGAGAGGGCAACCCCAGACAGGACACCGACACCCCATGACCACCATCGACGGCACCGCCACCGACCTCACCCCCAAGGCCGCCCCCAAGCGCTCCCGCCGGCGCGCCCTGGTGGCCGGCGCCATCGCCGCCCCCCTCGCCTTCGGCGCCGTCGGCCTGTCGCTCGCCCAGACCGGCACCGCGACGCCGACCCCCGTGGAGCCCATCGCCATCGCGGCCCTGAAGCCGTCGGCCGCCATTGCCGCCAAGGGCGAGGTCGCCGAGATCTACGGCAACAAGTTCGTGGTGCGGGACGCCACCGGCAAGGCCCTGGTGGAGACCGGCCCGCGCGGCGAGGGCGGTTCCCTGGTCAAGGCGGGCGAGGCCGTCACGGTCCAGGGCCGCTTCGAGAACGGCTTCCTCCACGCCGTGCTGATCACCCGCGCCGACGGCTCCAAGGTGCTGGTCGGTCCCGCCGGCGGCCCGCCCCCCGGCACCCTCGACTGGGCCAGGGACAAGGTCGGCCTCGGCGCCCGGCCCGACCTGCCGACCCTCACCGGGCTGGTCCAGGCGGCGGGCTACAGCGATGTCCGGGTGACCGGACGGGGGCCGCGCCACCTCGAAATCGCCGCCAAGGGGGCCGACGGGCGCGAGCGCCAGCTCCATGTCGGCTTCGACGGCCAGGTTCGCGAGATGCGGACGTTCTGAGGCGATGGAACCGAGGCGACGGACGGGAAACCCGTCCGTCGCCAGGAGCGCGGCGCGCGCAATGCGGCCCTGCACCCTCGACCTTCCGTACGGAACCAAACCCATGTTAAAGCAATCTTAGAATTTCCTTATCGGAGGTTGTCCATGTCCCATCTCTCGCGCCTGTCGTTTCTCCTCGGCGTCGCCGCCCTCTCCCTGCCCCTGGCGATGCCGGCCTCGGCCAAGAGCGCCGGCGCCGCCAAGGTGATCGCGCTGGTCGACACCGACAAGGACGGCACCATCGACCTCAAGGAGGCGCAGGCCGCCGCCGGCGCGCTGTTCGACACGCTCGAATCCGACAAGGACGGCACCGTCGACGCCAAGGAACTGAAGGGCCGGCTGAGCAAGGTCGACCTGAAGAAGGCCGATCCGGACAGCGACGGCACCCTCGACAAGACCGAGTACCTCGCCCTGGTGGAGGCCCGCTTCAAGGCCGCCGACCCGGACAATGACGGCACCCTCGACGCCAAGGAACTGAAGACCCCCGCCGGCAAGGCGCTGGTCTCCCTGCTGAAATAATCCCCACCGAGCGGTCGTCCGCGTCGCACGACGAACCGAAGGAAGGCCCCGCCCCGGTCACGAGGCGGGGCCTTTCCGTTGTCTGGAGGTCCATCCCGGCCGGCCTCGCGCCCGGAGCCGCCACGATGCCCCACCCGGAATGGTCCGGCTCCGTACCGGCGACAATCTCCAGCCGTCGAAAGCGCGAACGCCCCCGCGAGGATTGACCCGGCGGCCCTGTTGGGAACATGCCTGACGCCGGATCGGCCGCGACTGGCACATCATTCGCTATCGGCCCATCCGCGAAAGCCGCTCCCGGAAGGCGCCGATGGAATTCTTTGCCCAACAGTTCATCAACGGCCTGACGCTTGGATCGATCTATGGCCTGATCGCGCTCGGCTACACCATGGTGTTCGGCATCATCGGCATGGTCAACTTCGCGCATGGCGACGTGTTCATGCTGTCGTCGTTCATCGCGCTGATTTTCTTTCTCATCCTGACGAGCTGGCTCGGCCTCACCTCCGTGGCGCTGGTGTTCCTGATCGTCCTGGTAGTCGCGATGCTGCTCACCGCCCTGTGGGGCTGGGCGATCGAGCGCGTGGCCTACCGGGCCCTGCGCGGCTCGTTCCGCCTCGCGCCGCTGATCTCGGCCATCGGCGTCTCGATCTTCCTGTCGAACTTCGTCCAGGTGGTGCAGGGCGCGCGCAACAAGCCGCTGCCGCCCTTGGTGCGCGACGTGATCGTCCTCTACCAGAACGAGCAGTATACGGTGACGCTGTCCTACAAGCAGGCGAACATCATGGCGACGACCGCCGCCCTGCTGGCCGGATTCTGGTACCTGGTGCAGCGCACCCCGTTCGGCCGCGCCCAGCGCGCCTGCGAGCAGGACCGGCGCATGGCCGCGCTGCTGGGCATCAACGTCGACCGCACGATCTCGCTGACCTTCGTGCTCGGGGCCGCCCTCGCGGCGGTGGCCGGCCTGCTCTACCTGCTCTATTACGGCGTGGTCTCGTTCTCGGACGGCTTCGTCCCCGGGGTGAAGGCCTTCACGGCGGCGGTGCTCGGCGGCATCGGCTCGCTGCCCGGGGCGGTCCTCGGTGGCCTCATCATCGGCCTCATCGAGACGTTCTGGTCCGCCTACTTCTCCATCGAGTACAAGGATGTGGCCGCGTTCCTGATCCTGATCGTGGTGCTCATCTTCAAGCCGTCCGGCATTCTCGGACGCCCGGAAGTGGAGAAGGTCTAAGGTGGCGAACACGTCGACACTCGGTCCCATCGCCCCCGCCATGACCCGCCCGACCGGCACGGCCTTCCCCGCACTGCTCAAGGATGCGGCCCTCTTCGCCCTGGTGACCCTGGGGCTGAGCATCCCCGTGGTCGCCTACCGCACCGATCTGGGCCAGGGCACCGGCCTCGAACTCACCGCCCGCTGGGGTCTCGTCGCCAGCCTGTGCCTGGCGGTCTTCGTGCTGCGCCTCGCCCAGCGCCTGATCCTGGGCGAGGTCTCGCGCCGGCGCGACGCCCGGATTCGGGCTCGGGCCGACGCATCGGCCGTGGCCGCCCCCAAGGCCCTGCGCCCGGGCCGCGCCCTCGGATCGCTGACCCTGGCGGTGGCGCTCACCCTGCCGGCCCTGGCGGCGCTGGGCTCGGGCGGCCTGTCGGAGGGACGCTACTGGATCGATCTCGGCATCCTGATCCTGACCTACGTCATGCTCGGCTGGGGCCTGAACATCGTGGTGGGCCTCGCGGGCCTGCTCGATCTCGGCTACGTCGCCTTCTACGCGGTGGGGGCCTATTCCTACGCGCTCCTGTCCACGGTGTTCGGCCTGTCGTTCTGGATCTGCCTGCCGCTGGCCGGCCTGTTCGCGGCGGCCTTCGGCATCCTGCTCGGCTTCCCGGTCCTGCGCCTGCGCGGCGATTACCTCGCCATCGTCACCCTGGCCTTCGGCGAGATCATCCGCCTCGTCCTGATCAACTGGGTCGATTTCTCCGGCGGCTCGGCCGGCATCTCGTCGATCCCGCGGGCGAGCTTCTTCGGCATCCCGTTCACGAAGGGCGAGGGGGGCTTCGCCGATCTGTTCGGCCTCAGCTTCAGCCCGATGCACCGGGTGATCTTCCTCTACTACCTCATCCTGGTGCTGGCGCTGATCACCAACGTGGTGACCCTGCGGATGCGGCGCCTGCCGCTGGGCCGGGCCTGGGAGGCCCTGCGCGAGGACGAGATCGCCTGCCGGTCGCTGGGCATCGACACCACCATCACCAAGCTCACCGCCTTCGCGCTGGGCGCCATGTTCGCGGGCTTCGCCGGCTCGTTCTTCGCCGTGCGCCAGGGCTTCGTCTCGCCGGAGAGCTTCAACTTCCTGGAGAGCGCCATCATCCTGGCCATCGTCGTGCTCGGCGGCATGGGCAGCCAGATCGGCGTCGTCATCGCCGCCATCGTCATGGTCGGCGCGCCGGAATTGCTGCGCAATCTCGGTTTCCTCAAGGCGGTGTTCGGCCAGGGGTTCGATCCCAGCGAGTACCGCCTGCTGCTGTTCGGCCTCGCCATGGTGGCGATGATGGTCTGGCGCCCGCGCGGCCTGATCTCCGAACGTCACCCCTCTGTCCGCCTCTCGGAGGCCAAACGATGAGCCTCGCCCTCCCGCCGGACGCGCCCGCCGCCGCCGGCCTCGCCGATCCGGTGCTGATCGTCGACCACCTCACCATGCGCTTCGGCGGCCTCACCGCCGTGGGCGACGTCTCCTTCCAGGTCGGGCGCGGCAACATCACCGCGCTCATCGGTCCCAACGGCGCGGGCAAGACCACGGTCTTCAACTGCATCACCGGCTTCTACAAGCCGACCGAGGGGATGATCCGGCTGCGCCGGGCGGACGGCGAGACCCACCTGCTCGAACGCCTGCCCGGCCACGACGTGAACCGGGTCGCCCGCGTCGCCCGCACCTTCCAGAACATCCGCCTGTTCCCGCAGATGACGGTGCTGGAGAACCTGCTGGTGGCCATGCACAAGCCGCTGATGCGGGCCTCGGGCTTCAGCCTCGCGGGCATCCTCGGCCTGCCCCATTATCGCCGCGAGGAGGAGGCCGCCATCGCCAGGGCCGCCGCCTGGATCGCGCGCATCGGCCTCACCCACCGGGCCGACGAGCCGGCCGGCGACCTGCCCTATGGCGACCAGCGCCGCCTCGAGATCGCCCGCGCCATGTGCACCGATCCGGTGCTGCTCTGCCTCGACGAGCCGGCCGCGGGCCTCAACCCGCGCGAATCGGCGGATCTCAACACCCTCCTGCGCCTGATCCGCGACGAGTTCGGCACCTCGGTGCTGCTCATCGAGCACGACATGTCGGTGGTGATGCAGATCTCCGACCGGATCGTGGTGCTGGATTACGGCCGCAAGATCGCCGACGGCACGCCCGACCAGATCCGCGCCGACACCCGGGTCATCGCCGCCTATCTGGGCGTCGACGACGAGGAAGTGGCCGCCGTCGAGGCCGAGGTCGGGCTGACCGGTACGGAAGCGTCCGGAGTCTCCGCATGAGCGTCGCCGGCATCAACGTCCTGGTGGACGAGACCCGCGCCCGGATGGCGGCGGCCGCCCCGCCGCTCCTCAGCGTGCGCAACGTGTCGGCCTATTACGGCAGCATCCGCGCCCTCAAGGGCGTGGACATCGACGTGAACGAAGGCGAGATCGTCGCGCTCATCGGCGCCAACGGCGCCGGCAAGTCGACCCTGATGATGACGATCTTCGGCCAGCCCCAGGCGCGCGAGGGCACCATCACCTTCGCGGGCCAGGACATCACCCGGCTGCCCACCCACGAGATCGCCCGGCTCAACCTCGCCCAGTCGCCGGAAGGCCGGCGCATCTTCTCGCGCATGACCGTGCGGGAGAACCTGCAGATGGGCGCCGCCGTCAACGGCGGCAAACACTTCGCCGAGGATCTCGAGCGGATGTGCACCCTGTTCCCGCGCTTGGCCGAGCGCATCGACCAGCGCGGCGGCACCATGTCGGGGGGCGAGCAGCAGATGCTGGCCATCGCCCGGGCGCTGATGAGCCGACCCCGGCTGCTGATGCTCGACGAGCCGTCGCTGGGCCTCGCGCCCCTGGTGGTGAAACAGATCTTCGCCGCCGTCCGCGACCTCAACCGGCGCGACGGCCTCACCGTGTTCATCGTCGAGCAGAACGCCTACCATGCCCTCAAACTCGCGCATCGCGGCTACGTCATGGTCACGGGATCGGTCACGATGAGCGGCACCGGCCAGGCGCTCCTCGACGACCCGCAGGTGAAGGCGGCCTATCTCGAAGGGGGGCAGCATTGAGCGGGGCAGAGATCGGCATCTTCATCCTCGTCACCGGGGTGCTGGGCGGTTCGGCCGCCTGGATGACCGGCAGCGGGCTGGCGCGCGTCTGGCGTCCGTTCTGGCAATGCGCCCTGGCGCTGCTGCTGATCGCGGCGGTGACGCGGTTCCTCCACTACGCCCTGTTCGAGCAGGCCCTGCTGTCGCTGCCGGGCTACCTCGCCGACGCGGCGATCATCCTCGCCATCGGGGCCTTCGCCTATCGCTTCACCCGCGCCGGCCAGATGACCCGGCAATATGCCTGGCTCTACGAGCGCGCCGGCCCGCTCTCCTGGCGGGAGCGCGCCACCGGACCCTGACACCGGTCCACGAGGTTCCGTGCGATCGCGCCAACGAGACCCCTCGGGCCGCGCGACGCTTCAAGAGGGGAAACGAGCATGAAGTCCCTATTGTCGGCCGGCGTCGCCTTCGGCCTCATCATCGCGGCCGGCGCCGCGCAGGCCGAGATCAAGATCGGCGTCGCCGTGCCCATCACCGGGCCGAACGCCGCCTTCGGCGCCCAGATCAAGAACGGCGCCCAACAGGCCATCGCCGACATCAACAAGGCCGGCGGCGTCAACGGCGAAAAGCTCGTCATGACCGTGGGCGACGACGCCTCCGACCCGAAGCAGGGCGTCTCCGTGGCCAACAAATTCGCCTCCGAGGGCGTCAAGGCCGTGGTCGGCGACTTCAATTCCGGCGTGTCGATCCCGGTCTCCGACGTGCTGCAGGAATCCGGCATCGTGCAGATCAGCCCGGCCTCCACGGCGATCAAGTTCACCGAGCGCGGCAACTGGAACACGTTCCGCACCTGCGGCCGCGACGACCAGCAGGGCGCGGTGGCGGGCGAGTATCTCGCCGAGAAGTTCAAGGGCAAGAAGATCGCCTTCGTGCACGACAAGTCGCCGTATGGCCGCGGTCTCGCCGACGAGACCCTGAAGGCCTTGAAGGCCAGGGGCGGCACCAACGTGATCTTCGAGGGCATCAACCCGGGCGAGAAGGACTTCTCTTCCCTGGTCTCGAAGCTGAAGCAGGCCGGCATCGACGTGGTCTATTTCGGCGGCCTCTACACCGAGGCGGGCCTGCTGATCCGCCAGATGCGCGACCAGGGGCTCAACGCGCCGCTGATGGGCGGCGACGGCATCGCCGACCGGGAATTCGCACAGGTGGGCGGCCCCGGCTCCGACGGCACCCTGATGACCTTCTCCCCCGACGCCCGCAAGAACCCGAAGGCGAAGGCCACCATCGACGCCTTCAAGGCCATCAACTTCGACCCCGAGGGCTACACCCTCTATTCCTACGCCGCCGTGCAGATCTTCAAGCAGGCGATGGAGGCGACGAAATCCAGCGACGGCCAGAAGGTCGCCGCCTACATGCGCCAGGGCAAGCCGTTCGACACGGTGATCGGCGACATCGCCTACGACAAGAAGGGCGACATCACCCGGCCGGACTACGTGATGTATGTCTGGAAGAAGGGGGCCGACGGATCGATCAACTACGCCGGCAACGAGACCAAGTAGCCGGGACCGGAGAACCTAGATCAGCAGCCGGGCGCCCGCTCTCGCGGGGCCGCCCTTCCGGGAGCCGTGTCCGCCGAGGCGGGCACGGCTCTTCTGTTTCGACGGACTGCGACGGGCTGGTGCGCGAAGGAACCCTCCGTCGTCCCGCCCCGTTGCACGGCCTCGCGGGCTGAACCATTCTGAGCGGGGCCACCGGAGGCGTGCCGTCGCGGCACGCCCCGCCTGAAACGCCCTCCGGCGCATCCGAGGACGACCATGGGACTCTTGCAAGACCTCGCCGGCCGGATCGCCGACGGCATCGCGGCCCTGACCGGGGACCGGGTGCTGATGCAGGCCATGGTGGCGGCCGCCGCCAACGTCATCGTCGCCGATGGCGAGGTGGACGACGAGGAGATCGAGGCGGCGCTCGCCGGCATGCGCGCCAACCCGGTCCTGGAGAAGGCCTACGGCACCCTGACCCTGGAGGGCGAATTGTTCGAGGGGATCGAGCGGGCCCGCAGCCGGACCGGCCGGGCCGAGAACCTGCACCGGGTGGCGGCCATCGCCGACCGCGCCGTGGAGCAGCGCAACAGCGCCTTCCTGATCGCCGCCGACGTGGCGGATCAGGCGGGAATCAGCGAGATCGAGCACCGGGCGCACGACGAGATCGCCGCCGCCCTGACGGTCGACAAGACGGCGCTCCTGGCCGCATCGCCGGCCTATCCGCGCCCGGCCTGATCCGCCACGCCATCCTCGGGTGCGCCGTCGCGCTCCAGGAGGCGCGCCGCGGCCCAGCCGACCGCGCGCCCCGCGAGCGTACATCTGCTGCGCGGTTCCCCGATGCGGCAGGAGCAGGAGGATGGTGGCGGTGATGGCAGGGAGGCGGCCGGCACGGGCCGCCATGATGATCCGGCAGACGGTGAGCGACACGCATCCGCCCGATCCCCTGCCCGTGCCCGAAGGGCAATGCGGAGCCGATCCGCGCCGCCCGGAAACGTGAGCGCGCTCAGGCGACGCCCGGCCCCTCGGTCCGCGCCTCGATCATCGCCAGAGTCCGCAGGATGCCGAGAGCAACGATCTCCGCATCGGTCTCGCCCTCCGGCGTCGCCGGGAGGATCGCCACCGTGCTCACCTCGTCGTCGGTGAGGAAGCCCGCCACCACCTTGAACACGTCGCCCTCGGGCGCATCCGCATCGTGCACGAGGCAGACCCGGCAACCGCCGGCCTCGCCGTAGACGCGCTGCGTCACCACCTGGACGCGGCGTTCGTCGGGATTCTCCGCGGGGCGGGGCTTGCCGAATGTCGGCCGGATGATGTTGTCCATGCCCACCTTATAACGATGGCGCCGGCGATGGGGGAGGCCTTCGGGGAGGGGCTTCGCCCGCGCAGACCGTATGGGTCGCGGGTCGCCGGCTCAGATCCCGCCCGATCCGGGGGGGCATCGCGCCGGTGGGGGCGAGCCAGGGCGGGCCGGAATCGCGTCGAAGCCATCCCTCCCGCGGATGGTTCTGCCCGCGGCGATCGGTCGTGGAAGAAGTTTGCAGTCTTGGGAGGCGTTTGGCTCCCCGAGTAGGACTCGAACCTACGACAAAGCGATTAACAGTCGCTTGCTCTACCAACTGAGCTATCGGGGACCACGACGGTGGCTCTACACAGAGCGCCCGGAGGATGCAAGGGTTGATCGCGCCGCGTCGCACCGGGACACGGGGAGGGCGTCGCCCGAACGGATCGCAGCCGTGGAAGGGAGGAGGGGCACCGGACGCCAAGCTGAGAGTCGCCCACCCGCGATGGTTACGGCCGCTGCGATCAGTCTTGGGAGAAGTTTGCAGTCTTGGAAGGAGTTTGGCTCCCCGAGTAGGACTCGAACCTACGACAAAGCGATTAACAGTCGCTTGCTCTACCAACTGAGCTATCGGGGACCACGGCGGTGGCTCTACACAGCGCATCCGGCGGATGCAAGGGTCTTGCGCCGACTTTCGACGGGGCCGGCGCGCCTCCCGCCGGGGAGGGGCCGCGCTCAGCGCGACAAAACCCCTATCCTTTCAACGCCTCGGCCGGCACGGGCGCCCCGCGCGGGACCGGAAAAAGATTTGCCGGCCACGACGCCGACGAAAAATCCACGCGCAAGCCCCGCAAAAGGCCGTTGCCCTCCGGCCCGCGCCTCTGCTAGAGACCCCTCTCCCCGAGCCGGCCGCCCGGCTGGGGGCGCCGATCCGCGAACCCGTTTCTCCGGACCGGCGCATGATGAGGCCTCGTGGCGGAGTGGTTACGCAGAGGACTGCAAATCCTTGTACGGGGGTTCGATTCCCTCCGAGGCCTCCATCACCGACCCGACCGTCGGACCATCCCTTCCCCATCGTCGCGCGACGTTTCAGTCCGGCCCGCCCCGTCACGCGGGCCTTGCGAAAACCTTGCGTTTTCGGGCTTCATCCACGACAACGCCCGAGCTTTCAGCGCTGCCCGGAGGCCTCCCGACAGGGGCGGCCGGCGGGGCGGCCGATCAGCGTCGAGGAAAGACGGCATCCATGCTCGATTACGCGCAGGCGCGACGCCTCATGGTCGATTGTCAGTTGCGGACCTTCGACGTGAACGACATCGCGGTTCTCAACGCCTTCGAGGATGTGCCCCGCGAGCGCTTCGTGCCGCCGGGCCGCGAGGATTTCGCCTATATCGACCAGACCCTGCGGCTGGATGCGGCGGGCCGCGCCATGCCGGCCCCGATGCTGCTGGCGCGCATGATCCAGGCGCTCACCGTGCTGCCCGGCACGCGCGTCCTCGATGTCGCGGCCGGCTACGGCTACGGCTCGGCGATCCTCCAGCGCCTCGGCGCCCAGGTCACCGCCCTGGACTCCGACGAGGGCCTCGCGGCCGGCGCGCGCGAGCGCCTCGCGGGCCTCGCGGGGATCGAGATCGTCGCCGGACCGCTCGCCGAGGGCGCGCCGAAGGCGGCCCCCTTCGATGCCATACTGGTCAATGGCCGCGTCGAGCTGCGGCCGCAGGCGCTGCTCGATCAATTGGCCGATGGCGGCCGCCTCGTCTGCGTGATCGGTCGCGACCGGGCCGCCAAGGCGACGCTCTTCGTGCGCTCCGGCGACGCCTTCGGCGCGCGGCCGCTCTTCGACGCCGCCCTGCCGGCCCTCGACGCCTTCGCGGCGGAGGCCGGCTTCGCGTTCTGACGCATCGGCCGCGCCGGGATCACCCCTCGGGACCCCTCGCCGGACCGGAACGACAGTATCGCCCGGCCATGCGAGGGCGCGGGCGCCCTGCGCCGAAGCGTTCGGGATGATCAGGAGACCCGGCCCACCACATCCACCGGTGTCGCTTTTATGCGCCACCTTCCGCGATTCCGTGTGCAGGGCACGCGTCGCCCCTGTGCCGATGGCGTCAACCTCGGCTAGACTTCCTCGCAGAGGCGGGCAACCCGGAATGCGCCGAGGCGCGTCGGTCGCGTAAAGAAGCGATCGACCGGTTCATCGAGAAACCGCAAGGGCTGATGAACGTGAAAGAACGGAAACCTGCGATCCGAAACGGGCTGAGGCTCGTGGGGGTCGCCGCATGGGCGCTCGTCGCCGCGCAGCCTGCTCTGGCGGAAACGCTGGAGAGTGCGCTGGCGCGCGCCTACGGTGCAAATCCGACGTTGAATTCCAACCGGGCCAGCCTGCGCGCCACCGACGAGAACGTGGCGCAGGCCAAATCCGGCTACCGTCCCACCGTGAGCATCTCGGCCGATATCGGCCTGTCGAAGACGGATGGCCAGGTCATCGGCCAGGCGCAGAACTTCGTGACGCGTCCCGGGGGCGCCGGCCTCACGGTCAACCAGACCCTGTTCAACGGCTTTCAGACCGACAACCAGACCCGCCGCGCCGAATCCGGCGTGCTCAGCGCCCGCGAATCCCTGCGGGCGATCGAGATGAACACGCTGTTCAACGCCGCCCAGGCGTACATGTTCGTGCTGAGCGACACGGCGACCCTGGAGCTGCAGCGCAACAACGTCGAGGTGCTCGAGGAGCAGCTCCGCCAGACCCGCGACCGGTTCAACGTCGGCGAGGTGACCCGCACCGACGTGGCCCAGGCCGAGGCGCGCCTCGCCGGCGCCCGCTCCAGCGTGAGCAGCGCCGAGGCGACCCTGCGGGCCAGCATCGGCAATTACCGCCGCTATATCGGCGTGGAGCCGCGCCAGCTCGCCCCGGGGCGCCCGCTGGACCGCTTCGTTCCGCCCAATCTCGACACCTCCATCGCCATCGGGCTCAAGGAGCATCCGCAGATCCTCGCCGCCCTGCACGCGGTGGATGTCGCCGCCGCGCAGGTGAGGGTCTACGAGGGCCAGCTCTACCCGACCGCGGGCCTCCAGGGCTCGGTGGCCCAGCGCTACGACACCACCTTCCCGGGCGACAACGGCGTCACCGCCTCCATCGTCGGCCGGCTGTCGATCCCGCTCTACGAGGGCGGCCAGACCTACTCGCTGATCCGGCAGGCCAAGGAAACCGAGGGCCAGCGCCGGCTCGAGGCCGAGGATATCCGCGATCAGGTGCGCTCGGGCATCGTCACCGCCTGGGGCCGGCTCGAAGCCGCCAAGGCGCAGGTGCTCGCCTCCCAGGCCCAGGTCCAGGCCAACGAGGTGGCGCTGAACGGCGTGCGCGAGGAGGCCCGCGTCGGTCAGCGCACCACCCTCGACGTGCTGAACGCGCAGCAGGAACTGCTGAACGCCCGCGTGAACCTCATCCTCGCCCAGCGCGACCGGGTGGTCTTCTCCTACGGCGTGGTTCAGGCCGTGGGCCGTCTCACCGTGCGCTACACCGCGATCCCGGTGGCCTATTACAGCCCGAAGGAGCATTTCGATCAGGTGAAGGACCTCTGGTACGGCGTGCGCACGCCGGACGGCCGGTAAGGTCCCCATGCCGGCGCGGGCGAAGGAGCCCGGACCGGCGGCTTATCCCGTGCCGTTCTGCGCGGCGTGCTTTCTGTCCGGGGCCGGGCATGGAATACTCCGCATCGTCGTAAACCGTTTCCCCAGACCCCGAGCGTCGTCCGGATGAGTGCAGCGAGCCCCAAAGTGCCGGACAAGGCACCTGAGCCATCGATGGAGGAGATTCTCGCCTCCATCCGCCGCATCATCGCCGACGACCAGAACGCCAAGGCCGAGGTTGTGGAGCCCGTGCGCGCCGCCCCGCCGCCCCCGGAGAACGACGACGTGCTCGATTTGGCCGAGGTCGCGCAGCCGCTCCGCAAGCCGACCGCCGTGGCGGAGCCCGAGACTGGGTTCGGTGAGGCGCCACGCGGCGCCGACGGGCAGATCGATTTCGATGCGATCGATTTCGGCGACGAGCCGGACCCCGAGCCGGAGCCTCTGCCGCCCCCCCGCGCGGCCCCGCCGCCCGAGCCGCCGCGCCCGGTCTTTCGCGAACCCGACCCCGCGCCGCCCGATACCGCGCAGGACCGCCTGATCTCGGCGGTCACCGATGCGAGCGTGGCGCAGGCCTTCCAGATGCTGTCCGGCACGCGGATGCCCAGCCACGCCCGCACGCTGGAGGAGGTGGTGCAGGACATGCTGCGGCCGATGCTGAAGGACTGGCTCGACGCGAATCTGCCCGGCCTGGTCGAGCGCCTGGTGCGCGCCGAGATCGAGCGCGTCGCCCGCGGGCGGTGAAGCGGAATCGGCCCGACCGTGTTGACGCGGCGGGTCCGACGGGTTGAAAGCGGGGCCACGCAAGCGCCCACGAGTGACCCGGCCCAAGCCCATGATGGACAAAACCTTCGACCCCGCCGCCGTCGAGGCGCGCGTCAGCCACGCCTGGGAGGCCGGCGACGCGTTCAAGGCCGGCCGCCCCGAGCGCGCCGGGGCGGAGCCCTTCACCATCGTGATCCCGCCGCCGAACGTCACCGGCAGCCTTCACATGGGCCACGCCCTCAACAACACCCTGCAGGACATCCTCGCCCGGTTCGAGCGGATGCGCGGGCGCGACGTGCTGTGGCAGCCCGGCACCGACCATGCCGGCATCGCCACCCAGATGGTGGTGGAGCGCCGGCTCGGCGAGGCCAAGGAGCCGGGCCGGCGCGAGATCGGCCGCGCCGCCTTCGTCGAGAAGGTCTGGGCCTGGAAGGCGGAATCGGGCGGCGCCATCGTCAACCAGCTGAAGCGCCTCGGCGCCTCCTGCGACTGGTCGCGCGAGCGCTTCACCATGGGCGTCTCCGGCGCCCCCGACGACCAGATGGTCCGGGCCGTCACCAAGACCTTCGTGGACCTTCACGCGCAGGGCCTGATCTACCGCGACAAGCGCCTCGTGAACTGGGACCCCAAGTTCCAGACCGCGATCTCCGACCTGGAGGTGATCCAGGTCGAGGTGAAGGGCCACCTCTGGCACTTCGACTATC
>JAKONB010000345.1 GCA_022702195.1 Beijerinckiaceae bacterium
CCGCCATGGTGATGAGCTGGCCGAACAGCCAGTGCCGCAGGGTCTCGCCCATGCCGTCGAGCAGGGCCTTGGCCCGCTCCCGGTGGCGGGGCGGCACGAACCGCACCGCGCCGTCCCGGTAGGTGCCCGGATCGGCCGCCACCGAGAGGCCGAGGAACACGATGACCAGGACGTTGCCCAGCGCGCCGAACAGGCCGATCACCACGCTCGCCGCCGGGCCGAGCACCGAGCCGGCATCCGACAGGAGCGAACTGGGGTTCTTGATCGCCCCCGAGGCGAGACCCGCGAAGCCGCCGGCCTTCTGCCCGCCCTCCTGACCGTCATCGGAGGAGCGTGGGCCGGATTCCTTGGCCGGCGCGCCCATCTCCGGCAGATCGATGCCGTAGCCCTTCAGCCGGTCGCGCAGGGAGCCGGCCTGGGAGGCCACGGTCTGCCCGAGGTCGCGCCCCTGCTGCACCACCGTGGCGCCCCCGAAGGCGACGAGGGCGAGGGCGCAGCCGGCCAGGACGAGGCTGACGAGGCTGAGCCGCAGGCCGCGGCTGCCCGGCAGCACCAGGCCGAGCAGGCGGGTCAACCCGTCGAGGAACACCCCCAGCAGGATGCCGGCGAAGACGAGCAGCAGGGTCGAGGACGCCGTCCAGGCGAGCGCCAGGAGCGCGGTGAAGGCCACGACGGCGATCCCTGAGACCGCGAGCGACCAGTTGCGCGGCGCTGGGCCGGCGGACTCCGGGGAGGCGGGCTCCGGGGAGAGGAAGGGGGCTGGCATGCGGATCGTGCGCTCCTGATGTGGGCGCCACCGGGCGCGCGGATCGTGATGGGGACAAGTCCGGTCGTCGGCTTTGCTGTGGATGCCGGCTCAGGAGGGGCCGATTCGGCGGCCGCTCAGGCCCAGCGCGCCGCCGCCGCGTCGTCGGCCTCCGTCGCCTCGACCCAGCCGCCGATGGTGCCGTCGGTGAGATGCTCGCGCTTCCAGAACGGCGCCTGCGTCTTGAGGTAATCCATCAGGAAGCTCGCCCCCTCGAACGCCGCCACCCGGTGGCCGGAGGCGGTGATCACCAGCACGATCCCGTCGCCCGGCGCCACCAGCCCGTGGCGGTGGATCACCCGCACCCCCTGGAGCGGCCACCGTGTCCGGGCCGTCGCCACGACCCGGCCGATCTCCGCCTCGGCCATGCCGGGATAATGTTCGAGTTCGAGCCCGGCGAGCCGGCCGCCCTCGTCGCGGCACAGGCCCGTGAAGGTGACCACCGCGCCCGCCCGGCCCTGGAGGTCGCGGCCGAGCCGCGCGATCTCCTGCGCCACGTCGAAGGGCGCGCTCTGGATGCTGACCTCGGTCACCGGACGTCCTTCTTCCTGTCACGCGTCGTCACAGCATGCCGGCCAGGCGCCGGTTCCGTCCCGACACGGGCGCGGCCATGCCCGTGTCGGCCGGACGTTGCAAAGGCGACGCGGCGCCCCAACTCACGAAAAGCCGTGCCGACGCCGAGGCTTCTCTACCCTTCGGGCGACGTGCGCTATATGCCCCGCCGGACCCGGCGATGCCAGCCGGCGCCCGGAAGCATGATGCGCTTTGAGAGAAATCGCCGCATGCTTCGGAGAAGAATCATCGCATGATGCGGCAAAACCGGTGCTCCGGTTCTCCGCATCAGGCCCGAAGGACACGAGCCGCGTGACGCCTGATCTCATCCTGCCCCATGACGGCGTCCTGCCGGTCTTCGCCGCCCGTCCGGTCTGGTGTGGGCGCGCCAGCACGGTGATCGGCGAGGCCACGCTGGGGGCGCAGGCCTGGCTCGGTGACGACAGCGTGATCCGGGCCGACGGCCAGGCGGTCACCATCGGCGAGCGGTTCTGGCTCGGCCACCGCTCCACAGTCCACATCGCCACCAACACCCTGGCCACCCGGGTCGGCGACCGGGTGACGGTGGGCCGCAACGCGGTGGTGCATGCCTGCACGGTGGGGTCCGACGTGGTGATCGAGGACGACGCCATCGTGCTCGACGGGGCGGTGGTGGAGGACGGTGTCCTGATCGAGGCGGGGGCCACGGTGTTCCCGCGGGCGCATCTCGCCGCCGGCTTCGCCTATGGGGGCAGCCCGGCCAAGCCCCTGCGCCCGATCACCCTGCCGGAGATCGCCGACCGGGCCGAGCGCCTGCGCGAGGCCTCGGGCGATGCGCCCAAGCCCCAGGCCGGCGATGCGCCGGAGGTGGAGGACAGCGTCTTCGTCGCCCGCACCGCCCGCCTGCACGGGCGCATCGCCCTGGGGGCCGGCTCCAGCGTCCTGTTCTCGTGCGACCTCGATGCCGGGGTCGGGCCGATCGTGGTGGGGGCCAACACCAACATCCAGGACAACACCGTGATCCGCACCCGCGGCGAGGGGGTGGTAATCGGGCGCGACACCACCATCGCCCACAACGTGCGGCTGGCCGATTGCCGGATCGGCGCCCGCAGCCTCATCGGCATCGGCTGCGTCGTGGCCGTCGGGACGGTGGTGGCCGACGACGTGCTCCTGGCCGGGGGCGCCACCACCGATCCGGGCCAGCTCCTCGAGGGCGGCTACCTCTGGGGCGGCCGGCCCG
>JAKONB010000158.1 GCA_022702195.1 Beijerinckiaceae bacterium
AAGCAGAGCGAGACCAGCGCGTCGAAGGCGTGGTCCGGCAGCCCGGCGGGCAGAACGGCCTCGGTGGCGCGGACGTGGCGCGCCACGTCGCGGGCGAAGAGCGCGTCGCAGGCGGCCGCGTCGAGGCGCAGGTCCGGCGTCACGCTCGGCGGTCCGGCGGCGCTGGTATGGCCGATCCCGATGGTCCAGATCCCGGCGGAATCGCGGTAGGCCGCGAGCCGCCGTCCCTCGCGCGCGATGAGGACGGCCTCGCCGATGGGGGTGAGCTGCATGGATCGATCTCCACGAGAGCGCTCGTCGCCGAAGCGGGGGGCGTTCGGCAGAAAGAGCGTTTTGAAACAGGAATTTGAGAGGCCTGATCGGCCAAGCCCGCGCGAGCGTCTCGAAGACCTACCGGCGAGAGAGGGTCGCGTCGGCCGTGCCGGCCGAAAAAGCCGTGCCGTCCGAAACGGCCGGAGCCGCCGACAGGGCCGCGAGCCGCGCCCTCAGGCCGTCGCGCTCGGCGACGGCCTGCGCCAGCCCCTCGCGGGCCGCGTCCCGCTGCCGCGTGAGGGCCTCCCCGGCGGCGCGCGCCTTGTCGGCCTCCGCGCGCGCCGCGTCGGCGGCCGCCACGGCCTCGATGTTGAGGCCCTCTATCAGGCCCGCGAGCGTGTACCCCGCGGCGAGGGCCTGGGCCGGGGTCAGCGTCAGGCTCGGCAGCAGGGTGCGGCCGACGCCCGCGATATCGACGGACCGGCCGATCTCCACGTGCCAGGCGCCGGGCTGATCCGAGCCGGGCGGGCGGCCCCGGTAGACCAGCCCTTCCACATAGGTCCGAAGGCCGTTGGCCATGATCGTGCTCCTCACGCTTGAACGGTTTGGGTGGTGCCGGCGATCGTCCAGGCCGTGCCGTTGTCGGTGACGAGGCAGCCGGTGCCCGCGCCCGCCGCCTCCAGGGCGCCGGCGCCGGTGGAGGCCCGGCCATTCGACGCCCAGGCCATCCGCCCGGTCGTGCCGGCGGTGGGCAGGGTCGCGACGGTGTAGGAGGCCGGGCGGAACGTGCCGGACACGTAGCTGTCCTGTCCGTCACCGCGGATGACGGTCTTCTCGACGGCCGATCCGTCGTACAGAGACATGACCGTGCCGAGGTTGGTGCCGGATACGCCCCTGACGGACATGATGTTCTGACCGTTTCCATTGGTCAGAAGGAAGCCGGCGTATTGCGGCGTGGCCCTTACGATAAGCTGTCCATTGATTTGCGTCGTTCCGCCGATCTCCAGCTTGTTTGCACCGGAGGTCAGTTCGGCTGTTCCTATCATGACAGCACCCCCGTAAGGGTTGATCATCATGTTATAGGTGGAAGTGCCCGTCGTGGTCGGAGTTCCCAAGCTGTAGCACTGGATCAGGGCGGCGTTGCTCGAGGGGTGGTTGGCAATGACAGTTGCGACGTCTCCGATACGGTTCGTGATCCCACCGATGGCCGACAGGGTGCCGCCGACCGTCAGTCTTTCGATGGGCGTCCCCGTGCCGATCCCCACGTTGCCGCCATAGGGGTTCAGCAACAGGTCATAGAAAGACGTGCCGGTGGTTGTGCTGTTTCCGCCGCTATGGGTCTGGATATACGTCCTGTTGCTGGAACTGTCGTGCCCCCAGATCGACGTGACGCCGCCACACCGATTGATGAAGCCCTGATAATTGAGCGGACCTTGACCGAACACGGTGCCGTTGAAGACGCCGCCGTTACCGGGAACGGTCAACTGGCCGCCGATGGACGCGGCCTCCGTCGTGGTCAGGGTCGAGAACCGTCCGCTCGCCGCGTTCGTGGCGCCGATCGGCATGCCGTCGATCGATCCCCCCGTGAGGGCCACCGCGCCGGTGCCCCGGTCGATCCGCAGGGCCTCGCGCCAGCGCGCCCCGTCGGCCGAAACCTTCAGGTGCAGATCGTCGTCGCCGGTGAGCCCGAGCTCGGCCCGGCCGGACCACCCCGATTGGAACAGCAGCGACAGGGTGTTGCCGGGGGCTTCCTTGTTGAGGGTGTAGCGCAGGTCGCCGGTGCCGCCCTCGGCCGTGGTCCGGGCGGTCCACAGGGCGGTGTTGAGCTTGGCCGCGAAGGGGGTGGCGGCGTCCGCGCCGGTGCCGAGGCCGAGCCGCGTGAGGTTCTGGAGCACCGTGAGGGTGGCGCGGAACGACACCCACCCCCCGGCCGCGTAGGTGTAGAGGTCCGCCTCGTCCACCACGAAGGCCAGCCAGCCGGGTTTCGGCCGGAAGCCGATCCAGGCGCCGTCCTGATAGCGCACGATCTGCCCCGACAGGCCGGCCCAGGCGCCGGTCGGGTTGGGGGCGGCCAGGAGATAGCGGTCGCCGTCGGCCGGGGCGGCGGGGGGCGTGGTGCGGCCCTTGGTCAGGCAGGCGAGCTGGACCAGCGTGTCGAGGCCGGCCAACGCCTCGTTGTGGGTGACGTGCTTCTGGGCCTGGCCCGCCGCGATCAGCGGCAGGGCGAGGTTGGGCGTCGTCTCGGACATGCGGCGGCTCCGTGCGGAGGGATCTGGTCTCAAGGCGCGCGCGGGTGTGGCTCATACGCCGTCTGCCCGATCGCTTCGGTGATCACGGTCGCGGCAGCCCCCCTCCCTTCCCGGAGAGCGGACCCGCGCTCGCAGGAGACCGAGCCGTTCAACCCGAGGCTGTATCAGGCGGAACGCACCGGCACCCACACCCGGCGGGCCGGTCCGGCGCCGGCCACGGCCCCGATCTGCACCACGCCGACAGCGAGGCTTGTCTGGCGGGTGCCGAAATCCGCCGCCTCGTCGGCGGCGGCGTAGAATAGGGCCGGCTCCTGGGTGACGACGCTCCGCAGCAGCGCGCCATCCGTCCCGTACAGGTCGACACGGTAGGCTTCGGGCTCGTCGCGGGGGATCTCGGCCAGCTCCCAGGAATCGCCGTCCCGCCGTGCCCGGCGGATCCAGCTCAGCCGGATGCCCGCCGCCGCCCGCGCGGCCCGGACATGGACCGGGCTGACGGGGCGCAGGGCGGAGAGCCCGGCCGTGGCGGTGAGGTCGACGAAGGCCGGGTCGCTCACGTCGCGTCCGGCCGGGCCGATGCGGTAGCGAAAGGCCCGGCCCGCCTCGTCGAGCCGGTCCACCAGGGGGATCAGGGCCTCGTCGAGCCGCACGATCAGGCTGCCCGCAGGGACCGCGCGCGCCGCCTGTTCCTCGCTGCCCGCGAGCCCGCGCAGGAGCCCGCTGAGGCGGTAGGTCTCCGCGCCGATCAGGGTGATCCCGGCGGCGGAGAGAATCTCGACGGCGCCGTCCGGCCCCACCAGGGCGAAGGCGTTGCCGCCGGCCAGGGCCTGGGCCTCGGTGATGGCGCTCAGCGCCCCGGCATGGCGCAGGCGCACGTCGAGGCGGCCGGCGCGGTCGAAGCGCCAGAGCGGCCCCGGCCCGAGCGCCGTTAGGGTCTGGCCGAGGCAGGCGGGGTAGTCGGCGTGGGCGTGCAGGGCCAGGGGCGCGCCCTCGGCCGCGCGCCAGACCGCCACCGCGCCGGGCCAGGGATCGGCGCTCACCGCCAGCATCTGGAGCGGGGTCGGGCTGCCCCGGTCGACGGGCAGGTCGAGGGCCACGGCGAAGGGCGGCCCGGCCAGGGCCGGGACCGGGCGGCGCGGCCCGGCCTCCGGCCGGTCGCCGGCGCGGGCGGGGCGGCCGAGCAAGGGCACGCCCTGCGTCTCCAGCCGGCGCCCGGCCGGACTGTCGGCGATCCGCACGATCCGGTGCGGGGTGGCCTCGTCCGGCAGGAGGATCAGATCCCCCGGCGTGAGGTCGATCCGGCGCGGGCTCACGGTCAGGCTCGCGGTGTCGCGCCCCGCCAGGGCGGCGTCGAGCAGGGATTCGGCCAGGGATTCGGCCTCGTCCCGGCGGGTGACGATGGCGGCCTCGATCCGGGTTTCGCGGCGGCGTCCGCCGGCGGGCCGGGTCGCGGCGGCGCTGGCCCGGCGGTAGGGCGCGGCCGCGCCGTCGATGAAGTCCACCGCGAGGGTGCGGGGCAATTCGCTCTCCTGCGCCCGCACCCGGCGCAGCGGGGCCTCGTCGTCGTGGAGGGCCACGAGGTCGGCGGCGGCGATCCGGGCCGCCACCTGCCGGTATGGCCCGGCGATGGCGAGCGTTCCGGCCAAAGCCGACACGGCGAGGCCGTAGAGCTGGGCCAGGGGCTCCAGGGCGGCGCGGGCCGACATCGGCCGGTCGATCACCGTGCCGTCGAGGAAGGCGGAGGCCCGGATGCGCGCGGGCACGGTGATTCCGAAATCCGCCAGCATCGCGGCGATCAGCCGGTCGAGGTCGAGCCCCTCGATCCGTCCGGTGATCCAGTGGCCGACCCGCCAATTGCCCGCATCCGCCCACACCGTGTCGAAATCCGGGAAGGCCGGGTAGGGCCGCGCGTCCCAGGCCCAGACGAAGATCGCGTCCGGCCGCACCATCGGGCCGCCATAGAGCGGCGAGACCGGGTTGTGGGCGGCCTCGAAGCCGGGCAGGTCGGGGTCGAACCGCCCGAGGATCGCCCCGAGCCCGCGCGCCTGGATCAGGTCGTCGCGGGTGCCCCGCGAAAACGGCGGGGCGGCGTTCTCGGCGGATTTCGGGTCGGGGAAGACGTTGGGGCCGTTGGTGCCCTTGTCCACCGCCGGCACGCCGATCTCGGTGAGCCAGATCGGCTTGGAGCGCGGCACCCAGGCGGTGGCCCGGGTCTCGATCCCGCCGTCGCGCTCGACATGGGGCTCGCTCCACCAGGAGACGAGGTCCTTGGTCCGGTGGATCCAGGGCTTGCCGGCGCCGTCGGTGATCGGGGTGCGGCGCTGCGCCGCCCGGTCGGCCGCGCTGGCGTAGTACCAGTCGAACGCCTCGCCCGCGCCGATCCGGCCCTTCAGGTAGGCGCGGTCGTAGATGTCGTCGGCGAGCGCCAAGTCGGCATGGGTGGCGCCGTCGCGCCAATCGGTGAGCGGCGGGTAATAGTCGATCCCCACCGCGTCGATGGCCGGGTCGGCGAACAGCGCGTCGAGGGGAAACCGGATCGTCGCGCCGTCGTCGCGCACCTGGGCGCCGTACTCGGTCCAGTCGGCCGCGTAGACCAGGGACACCCGCGCGCCGAGGCGCTCACGGACCGCATGCGCGAGATCGCGAAACGCCTCCACCGCCGGAGAGCGGCCGGCTTCGCCCCGCACCCGGGTGAGGCCGAGGAACTCGCTGCCGAGGATGAAGCCGGACAGGGCGACCCCCTGCGCCGCCCAGGCGGCGGCGAGATCGGCGTAATGCAGGACGAAGCGGCGGTAGCCCTGCGGCCCGTCGAAGAAGGCCGCGACCTGGGCGCCGGCCTCCGCCGTGCCGTCGGGGCTGCCGGCCCGGCCGGGGGCCGGATCGCAGGTGATGCGCCCGCGCCAGGGATAGGGCGGCTGGGACGCGGCGCCGTCGCGCGGGTCCGGCCGCGTGTTGCCGGCGGGCACGTCCATCATCACGAAGGGGTAGAGCACCACGGCGAGGCCGCGCCGGCGCAGTTCCGCCACGAGGCGGGTCAGCCCGGCATCCGAGGGGGTGCCGCCATAGGCCGCCCCGCCGCCGGGGGCCGTCGAGACCGCCTCCGCCCGGGACCGGTCGAGGCCGGCGACCCGCCAGACGTCGCCGATGGTGGCCTTGTCCGTCCGGTCGACCTTCGGCCGGATCGTGCAGTGCCCGGCGCGCAAATCGTCGCCGAACCAGCTCGCCACCACGGAGACGCGCGACAGGCGCGGGCACAGGGCCTGGAGCGCGTCCAGCGAGGCCGTCACGTCGGTGGCCGCCTGGAGCTGGAACCGGTTGGCGGGGCGGGTGCTGCCGTAGCCCGCATCCTCGCTCACCGGGCTGGGGTCGAGGCCGAATTCGGTGGAGCCGGGGATGAGGCAGACCGCCCGGATCATCCCGGCCAGCCCCTCCACCGGCCGCACCACCTCGAAGGAGAATTGCGGCACCCGGTTGCCGAACGGCGCCAGGGCGAGGCGCTCGAACACGATGTAGGCGAGCCCGCGATAGGCCGGGGCCTGCCCCGCCCCCTCCTTGGCGACGATGAGCGGGTCGGGGGCCTGGTCCGCCTCGCCCCGGTGCAGCCGATAGGTCAGGGTGGTGAGGTCGATCTCCTGCCCGTCGGCCCAGACCCGACGGATATGGGCGATCGTCCCCTCGCACAGGCCGATGGCGAGGTCGGCGAAGTAGGCGTAGGTGGTGCGCACCGTCTTCTGGCCGCCGCCGCCCTTGGCGGCCCCCGAGGCCCGCTCCACGGCGGTGTTGGCGACCTCCAGCGGCGGAGTCGCCCAGATCAGGGTGCCGCCGACCCTGGCCCTCCCATAGACCCGCGCCACCGGATCGCCCTCGGTGGAGCTGAGGCCCGCCACCTCGCTGAGGCGCGGCCCTTCCACGAAGCGCGGGCCGGCATGGCCGCCGAACAGGACGCCGTCGAGGCCCGCCCCCGCCGCCGAGCCGAGCGCCGACCCGATGGCCCCGCCGATCGGGCCGCCCAGGGCCGTGCCGGCCGCCGCCCCGGCGGTTTGCAGGATCAGCGTGGCCATTGGGCGGCTCCGGGGATGGGTGATGCAATGCGCTCGACGCATTGAGGGCGGTCCCGCCCGGCGCCCGCCGTGCGGCGGGCCATCAGGTCGATCAGGCCCGGTCCGGAGGTCTTCGTCGCTGCCCTCGGGGACGTCGCCAAGGCCCTCGGCGTGACGTTGACGATCAGTCCCGCGCCTTGATCGAACGGCCATCGAGCCCCGGAAACCGGAACACCCGAACCAAGTGCCGCCGCCACCAGCGGGTGAGGGCGACCTCGGCCACGGCCGCCCCGTCATGGGCGTGGACCATGCGGCCGGACCCGCAGGCGACGGCGCAGTGCCGGGCCGGCAGGTGGGCGCGGAAGGCGAAGAGCAGCACGTCGCCGGGCCGCGGCTCCGGGTCGGAGACCGGGACGAGGTGGCGGCTCGCGGCCTCCACCAGCGGATCGCTGCCGGGGGCGGCCGATTCCGCCCAGGAGGCGGCGTAGGGCGGGGCCGCCTCCGGCTCAGGGCCGAGCCGCGCCCGCCAGATGCCCCGCACGAGGCCGAGGCAATCGCAGCCCACCCCCTTCAGCGAGGCTTGGTGCCGGTAGGGGGTGCCGATCCAGGACCGGGCCTCGGCGACGATGGTTTCGCGATCCATGGCGCGTCTCACCGGAACAGGCTGCCGCCGTCGAGGCCGGGGCCGGAGCCCGGCGCGCTGCGCAGCACGAAGTCGTTGCCCGGCAGGTGCGGGAAGCCCCGGAAGGCCAGCCTGTTGGCGAACTTGTCGCCGCAGGTGGCGAAGCGCTTGTCGCAGCCCGCCGTGAGCGTGAAGCGGTCTCCCGCCAGCACCGGGC
>JAKONB010000160.1 GCA_022702195.1 Beijerinckiaceae bacterium
GGCCGCCTCCGGCAGGTCGGCCGGCAGATCCGCCGGAGGGACGCCGACGAGATCGAGCCGGAAGGGCGGAACGGCCCCGCGCGCCTCTTCGCCGGCCAGGAGCGCGATTGCCGCGAGCAAGGCATCGAAACCCTTCCGCGCCTCCGCCCGCGCGACGAAGAGCAGCCGGACGGGTCCGGTCAGATCCGGGTAGGCCGCTCCGCGCGCGGCGGCCAGGATCTCCGGCGGCATGCTGAGGCCGATCACGGCGTCGGGCTGCCGACCGGACAGGCCGTAGGCTCGGGCGATCACCGCGCCATGCTCGGCGGTGTTGGCGATCAGCCCAGCGCTCCCCCGCGCCTGAGCGCGCTCCAGGGCATCGGCGGTCCGGCCGTCGAGGCGGTCCCGCAACGCGGCGGGGGCGCCGCGCGTGAACGCGGCCGGCGTCGAGCTGCGTGTCACCAGGGGCAGGTCGCGGCGCCCCGCGAGCAAAGCGGCGGGGGCATACCAGTTCGTGGCTTCTACGACATCGAAGGGCGAACGGGCCTGGGCCGCGAGCACGGCACGGCGGAAGGCGAGCGGCGCGGCGAGATGGCCGACCGAGCCCCATCGGCGCAGGCGCGCCAAGCGGCCGCCGGGCGGCAGGCCGAACCCCGCCACCGTCACCCCCCCGATCCGCTCGCGGCCGGTGCGGTCCAGGGTGAACACCGTCACGTCGGTCCCCGCCCCGGCAAGACTCTCGGCGATCTCCCGGGCCGCGGTGGAGAGGCCGCTCGGGGCCGGGGGATAATCCCAGGCGAGGAGGGCGACGCGCATCAGGCGGCGAGTAGGCGGTGGTAGAGGGCGAGGTAATCGGACGCCATGCGCTCAGCGGTGAAGCGCGCCTCGAAGCGGCGGCGAATCTGGATCCGGTCCAGTTGACCGATCCGCCCCAGAGCCTCCACCGCCTCCGCCTCCGCCTCGGAGGAGACGATGAAGCCGGTCACGCCATCCTCGACGATCTCCGGGACCGAGCCGCGGTTCCACGCCACCACGGGCGTGCCACAGGCCATCGCCTCGATCATCACGAGGCCGAAGGGCTCCGGCCAGTCGATCGGGAAGAGCAGCGCCCGGGCGCTCCCCAGGAGGTCGCCCTTCCGGACATCGTCCACCGGCCCGAGATAGGTCGCGTCCTCCCCCAGGAGCGGGCGCACCCGGCGCTCGAAATAGTCCGGGTTGCCGACGTCGATGGTGCCGCCGAGGCGGATCGGAAGGCCAGCAGCGCGCGCGACACGGATCGCGGTGTCCGGACGCTTCTGGTCGGTCATCCGGCCCACGAAGGCGACGTGATCGCCGGGCTGCGTCCGCAGGGCATAGCGGTCCCGCGCGATGCCGTGATGCACGACGCCCGCCCGGTTCGCGGCCGGGATGCCGGCCTCCTGCGCCGCCGAGATCGCCGCGACCGGCAGATCCGGGAAGCCCGCGAAGAACAGCGCCCGGTCGAGCTCGTCCACGCGCCAATGCACCGTGGTCAGGCTGTGCCGCCGTCGCTCCCCGAGCAGCGCGGCGTGGGCGAACTCCCCGTGGCCATGGACGATGTCGAAGGTGTCGAGCCGCAGCCGCAGGGCCTCCAACTGGAGGGCGTCCAACACCGCCGGAACGCCCGGCGCGACCCGCCCGTGGCGGCGTTCGAGGGCGGCGAGACTGGGGTGGTCGCCGACGCGCGGTAAGTCTGTCGCACTGTCGGACGGAGCAAACAGCGTTACCTCCACACCCAAGCTTCGCAGCGCTGTGCTGAGGTCGTGGATGACTCGTTCCGTGCCGCCGTGATGCTCAGGAGGAATGGGGAAAATGTTGGGGGCGACTTGGGCGACGCGGATCACGGATTGTCCTTTACCTGAAACGTTTCGTCATCGGAGCCCGCCTGCGACGTCGGCGGCCTGATGTTCATTCTGCATATCGCCCTGCAAGGCTGCCTGCGCGGCGGCGGGGTCGTGTTCGGGCTCACCGCCGATACCGGCGGCCATATCCGCTACCTGCTCGATCTGATGGCCGCCTCGTCCCAGGATGTCGGCATCGATCGGATCGTGGTGGCGACACGCTTGTTCCACGGCACGCATGGCCCGGATTACGCCGTGCCCGAAGAGCGGATCTCCGACAAGGTCGCCCTCGTGCGGCTCGCGAGCGCGTCGCCGGCCTATCGGTCGAAGGAGGAGATGCACGCGGAGGTGCGCAGCTTCGCCCGCACCCTCATGGACTGGATCGCCGCGCAGCCACGGGTGCCGGACCTCATCCACGCGCATTACGTGGATGCCGCGTCCGTCGCGGCGATCGTCCAGGACGAGCTCGGGATCCCCTTCGTGTTTACCGCCCACTCGCTCGGGCGGGTGAAGGCGTCGATGCTGGGTTCCGAGGCCGAGGGCTGTCCCGATCTCGCCCGCCGGATCGCCGCCGAGGAGAGCGCACTCGCGCGGGCGAGCCTGGTCATCGCCTCCTCCCGCGACGAGGCGGAGGTGCAGTACGCCGACTACGCTGAATACGATCCCGGGCGCATCCGCGTGCTGCCGCCGGGCAGCGATCTGGCCCGGTTCACGGCCGCCGTTCCCCTCGCGCGGGTGGACGCCACCATCGATCGCTTCCTGAACGACCCCACCAAACCGGCGCTCCTCGCGCTCGCCCGGCCGGTGGCCCGCAAGAATCTCGGCGCCCTGGTGCGCGCCTACGGCGAGAGCCCGGCGCTGCAGGCCCGGGCCAACCTTGTCCTGATGGCCGGCACGCGGGGGGACATCGACGCGCTCGACGGCGACATGGCCGCCACACTGCGCGAGATCCTGATGCTGATCGACCGCTACGACCTCTATGGCCGCGTCGCCTATCCGAAGACCCACGACCCGGACGAGGTGCCGGCGCTCTACGCCTATGCCCGCCTGCGCGGGGGCCTGTTCGTCAATCCCGCCCTGAACGAACCCTTCGGCCTGACCCTTCTCGAAGCCTCCGCCGCCGGTCTGCCGCTCGTCGCCACAGATAGCGGCGGCCCCAACGACATCGTCGAGACATGCGGCAACGGGCTGCTCGTCGATCCGCGCGCGCCCGACGCGGTCGCGGCCGCCTGCCTGCGCATCCTTGGCGATCCCGTCCTCTACGCCCGCTGCGTCGCGGGCGGCACCCGGGCGGCGGCGGCCTATGACTGGGACCGGCATGCCGCGCAGTATCATGTCCTGCTCCGCGCGCTCCTGACACCCGTGCCGCCCTTGGGCATGCCCCGGCAACTCTTGGTCTGCGACATCGACAACACGCTGGTGGGCTGCGCGGCGGCGCTCGGCATTTTCCGGCGCTGGCGCAGCCGGCAGGCGGGTCTCGCCTTCGGGGTCGCCACCGGCCGCTCCTTTCACAGCGCCATGGCGGTGCTGGAACAGCAGGATTCTCCGCGCCCGCAGATCATGATCACCTCGGTGGGGTCCGAGATCTACCATCTCGACCCCAACGGGGTGACCTACACGGCCGATGCCGCGTGGCGCGCCGTCGTCTCGACGGATTGGGACCGATCGGGCGTGCACGCGGCCCTGTCCGGCCTCGATGGGCTGGTGCCCCAGGGTCCGCTGGAGCAGCGTGGACACAAGCTCAGCTATTTCGGGGACGCCGCGACGGCCGAGCGGGTCCGCGCCCGCCTCGCATGGGCCGGATGCCGCGCCAACGTGATCCACAGCCACGGCCGTTACCTCGACGTGCTGCCGGAGGCAGCTTCGAAGGGCACGGCGGTGAGCCATGTCCGGGCGCTCTACGGCCTGCCGGAGCGGGCAGTGTTCGTGGCCGGCGATTCCGGGAACGACGTGGAGATGCTGCGCGCCCAGGCGCAGGCGATCATCGTGGCCAATTACTCCGACGATCTGGCGAGCAACGCCACCCTCCAGCATTCCTACGTGGCCCGCGCTTCGCACGCCCGAGGGATCATCGAGGGGGTCGGCCATTTTCGCCGGATGCTCGCCAATGCGGGCTGATCCTTCGGACGTGTCGTCCGCGAGCGTTCTGACTCTGGTCCGTGACCGGGCCGACCGCCTGCGCAACCTCATGGTCGGGCTCGCGCGCCAGTCCGTGCGCCCGCGCGAGCTGGTGATCGCCTGGATGCAGCCGGATCGCGCCCCGGACCTGCCGGATCCGGATTGCCCCGTGCGTCACGTCCACGTGGCGGGCGAGGCGATGCCGCTCGCCGCCGCCCGCAACCGCGCGGCCGAGGCCGCCACCGGGGATCTTCTGATCTTCCTCGACGTGGACTGCATCCCCTCCCCCACCCTCGTGGGGGCCTATGGGGAGGCCGCGGCGCAGATCGAGGGCCTCCTCCTCGGCGAGGTCCTTTATCTGCCGCCGGCCTCGGAGACCGGGGACGCCTGGGACGACGAAACCCTCGCCCGGCTCGGCCAGGCGCATCCGGCACGTCCGCCAGTTCCGCCGGAGGGCCTGCGCCGCGAGGAGGATCCCGGGCAGCTCTGGGGCCTGTCCTTCGCGCTGCCGGCCCGAGCCTGGCACGCGGCTGGCGGCATGGACGAGACTTATAACGGTTATGGCGGCGAGGAGACGGATCTGGCCGCGCGCCTGAGCGCCGGCGGGCTGCCCACCTTCTGGGTGGCGCAGGCCCGCGCCTATCACCAGCACCACCCGGTCCACGTTCCGCCCTTGCAGCACTTCGACGCCATCCTGGCCAACGCCGGTCGCTTTCGCCGGACCCATGGGCGCTGGTGCATGACCTACTGGCTCGGCCAGTTCCACACCGCCGGACTGATCGCATGGGACGCCGACGCCCCCGCGATCCGGGTCATCCGCCGGCCGCGCCCCGACGAGATCGCCGCGGCCCTGAAACCCAACGCCCTGTTCTCGTGAGAATTGCGAACACGCCCGCCATGAAGAAACCCATCGCGTTCTTCGTCCATCACCAGGGACGGGGCCACGCCAACCGCACGATGGCGGTGGCGGCGGAATTCGCCAAGGACCGTCCGGTCTCAGTGCTCACCGCCGGTCCGCAGCTGTTCGACGGCTTCACCCGGGACATCGAGATCGTGACCCTGCCCAACATGATCGGGGCCGCCGTGCCGACCCGGCGCCTCTACGCGGAGCCGACGCCGCAGGTGATGCATTGCGTGCCGCTGGGCCTCACCGAGATGCGCCGGACCATGCGGCGGATCCTGGACCATCTCGACGAACGGGATGTCGGCCTGTTCGTGGTCGACGTCTCGGCGGAGATCGCCCTGCTGGCGCGGATCGCCAGCGTGCCGGCGGTGCAGATCCGGATGCACGGCGACCGTTCCGATATCGGCCATGTCGGGGCCTACGAGGCCTGCGTCGGGATGCTGGCGCCCTTCGACGAGCGGATGGAGCAGGACGATTACCCGGCCTCCCTCCGGGCCAAGACCTTCTACAGCGGCGGCCTGTGCACCAGCATCGACCGGGTGCCGAGCCGCGCGGAGGCGCGTGAGAACCTCGGCCTCGACCCCGACCGCGAGATCGTCGTCGCGGTCACCGGGGGCGGGGGCAGCGGCACACCCTACGCGCCCCTGACGGTTGCGGCGCGGGCCGCGCCGGGTTCCCTGTGGCTGACCCTCGGGCCGACCCATCGCGAGGGCCACGAAACCGATTTTTCCAACCTCCGCGAACTCGGCTGGGTCCCGTCGGTCACCGACTATCTGGCGGCCGCCGACCTCGTGCTCGCCTCGGCGGGCGACAACACGATCCACGAGGTCGCGCGCGTGGGCGGGCGCCTGATCGTGATGCCGGAATGGCGCTATTTCGGCGAGCAGACCCGCAAGGCCGAGGCGCTGGTCCGGGTCGGGGCCGCCATCCAGGCCCCGGTCTGGCCCGGCGACCTGCAGGGCTGGCGCGACCTCCTCGTCCGGGCGCGCGGGCTCGAGCCCGCCCCCCTGCGCAGCCTCTATGCGCCGGACGCTGCCCAGCGCGCCGCCGGATGGCTTGAGGGACTCACCGACGAGCTCTGGCACGGTGCGGCGGAGCCAGCCGCGCTCCCGGTCGTTGCCGCAGGCTGATCACACGTCTTTCCCACGCCCAATTCCCCTGGAGCCAGATCGCCCCATGTCCACCGTTTCCGTCGTGACCCTGGCCAAGGGACGCCCGGCCCACCTGCGCAACGTCCTCCTGGGCCTGGAGCGCCAGACGCTGGCCCCCGCCGAGTTCATCGTCGCGGTGATGCAGGACACGCCCTACGACCTGCCCGAGATGAGCTTCCCGGTCCGTCAGATCCTGGTGCCGGGCGCCGACCTGCCCCTCGCCGCCGCGCGCAACCGCGGCGTGGCGGCCGCCGGCGGGGACGACGTGGTTTTCCTCGACGTCGATTGCATCCCGGCGCCCGACCTCGTCGCCGATTACGCGAAAGGTCTCGCCGAACTCGACGGCCTGCTGATGGGCGAGGTGCTCCACCTGCCCGAGCGGGCCACGGCGGGCGATTGGAGTTGCGCGGATTTCGCGCCGCTGGCCGAGCGGCATTCCGACCGTCGCGGCCCACCGGCCTCCGGGCTCGAGATCTGTCACGATTACCGCTGCTTCTGGTCGCTCAACTTCGCGATCCGGCGCGCCACTTTCCTGGCCACCGGCGGCTTCGACGAGCGCTACACGGGCTATGGCGGCGAGGACACAGATTTCGGCAAGGTCCTCGACACGCGCGCGATCCCCATCGCCTGGATGAAGGGCGCGCTGGCCTATCATCAGTACCATCCGCACCACATGCCCCCCGTCCATCACCTCGACAGCGTGGTGCGCAATGCCGAGCTGTTCGAGGCCAAATGGGGATATCGCACCATGGGTCACTGGCTCTACGCGTTCAAGGTGATGGGCCTGATCGACGACGCGCCCAACCGGCCGATCCGCATCCTACGCCGCCCCAAGGCCGGCGACTTCGCGCTCACCGGCCAGCAGAGCCACCAGCCCTACGGCAACACCGCCTCCGTCATCCGCTTCCTCGAAGCCCAGGCCGCCACGGCGCTCACCGCGTGAGGATCGCGCTCCTCGCCCATCTCCGGCATCCGGTCGCCCTGCCCTTCGCGGGCGGCATGGAAGCCCATAGCTGGTTTCTCGCAGAGGGGCTGATGGCGCGGGGACACGACGTGGTCCTGTTCGCCGCCGGGGACAGCGACCCGCGCTTCACGATCGACCCGGTGATTCCCGTGCATCACGAGCACGCATTTCCCGGTCTGGAGCACCGGGGCGACGCGCGGCTCGTGACCCATGTGGACGGAGGCTACGCGGCCGCCTGCGACCGGATCGCGGCGGGCGGCTTCGACGTGCTCCACAACAACAGTCTGAGCCGCCTTCCCCTCGAGCATCGACGCCTCGCCGCGATGCCCACCGTCACCTCGCTCCACGTTCCGCCCTACGACGCCCTGCGCTGGTTCGTTCAGAACAGCCTCGTCCCCGCCCACCGGATCACCGTGACGTCGGAGGCGCAGCGCGTGGCCTGGTGGCCCGAGGCGTCGCCGCCGGATGTGTCCGTGCTCCCCAACGGCGTCGATCCCGCGGCCTGGCCCTATCAACCGCGCGGCGATGGCGGCGCAGTCTGGTCCGGGCGGATCACCCCGATCAAGGGGACGCATCTGGCGATCGCGGCGGCCCGGCGCGCCGGCCTCCCCCTCACCCTGTTCGGCCCGGTGGAGGATCGCGACTACTGGAGTGCGCAGATCGCGCCACGTCTCGGGGGACCGATCCGCTACGCTGGCCACCTCTCCGGGGCCGCCCTGGCCCATGAGATCGGGCGCGCCTCAGTCTTCCTGTTCACCCCCTGCTGGGACGAACCGTTCGGCCTCGTGGCGATCGAGGCCATGGCCTGCGGCGTGCCGGTGGCCGGAATCGCGATGGGAGCGGCCCGGGAGGTGGTGGGCGAGGCAGGGAGCCTCGCGCCCCTGAACGACGTGCCCGCTCTCGCGGCGGCGATCGGCGCGGCGCTCGCCATTCCGCGTCGCGTTCCCCACGCGCGGGTCCTGCGCCTGTTCACCCGCGACCTCTGGCTCGGGCGCTGCGAATCCCTCTACGCGGAGGCGAGCCTCGCCTGATCGGGGTTACGGCGCGGGCCGGGCGAGCGTGAGTGGCCGAGCCGTCGCCTCCGCCATGGCGCCGTCCTCGGAGAGATAGCGGGTCCGCATGGGCTTCAGCACGAACAGCGCCAGGAACGCCGCCGTCACGTTGAGGGTGACGATGATCGCGAACACCGCCGACCAGCCATAGGCCGCCGAAATGACACTGGCGATCGGGACGAGAAACGAGGCCGTACCCTTGGCGGTGTAGAGCAGCCCGGCATTGGTGGCGGCGAATTGCGAACCGAACGTGTCGCCGCAGGTGGCCGGGAACAGGGAGTAGATCTCGCCGAACACGCCGAAATAGATTGCCGTGGCGAAGACGAAGACCAGCGGATGGGTGCCGTAGGTCACCAGCACGACGATCGCCAGGGCGGCGATGCTGAAGGCGATGAACATGGTGTTCTCGCGGCCGATCGAGTCGGAGATGTAGCCGAAGAACGGCCGGCCGAACCCATCGAAGATGCGGTCGAGGGAGATCGCGAAGGTGAGCGCCGCCATCTGGAGTCCGAACAGGCTGACGGGCACGTCCGCGACCTTGAAGTCGTGGGCGATCGGAGCGATCTGCGCCGCCGCCATCAGGCCGCCGGAGGCGACCATGACGAAGATCACGTACATCAGCCAGAAGACCGGGGTGCGGACGGCTTCGCGGGGGGAGCGATCGACCTTGGCCTGGGGCAGGCGCAGGCTCTTGCGCTGGATCGGCACCGCCACGGAAGGCTTTCGCAGCAGGGTCGAGAGCGCCAGGACCACGGCGCCCTGGCCGAGGCCGAAATACAGGAAGGCGTCCTGGTAGCCGCTGACCGCGATCATCTTGGCGATCGGCACCACCGTGGCCGCGGCCCCGGCCCCGAACCCCGCCGCCGTCGCGCCGGCGGCCAGACCGCGGCGATGCGGAAACCATTTCAGCGCGTTGCCCACGCAGGTTCCGTAGACCGAACCCGCGCCGATGCCGCCGACGACGGAGCCCAGGTAGAGCACCGGCAGGGAGGTCGCCTGGGAATTGAGTACCCAGGCCAGGGCGATCA
>JAKONB010000163.1 GCA_022702195.1 Beijerinckiaceae bacterium
CACATCACCGGGATGACGCTCGGGTCCTGCTTGGGCTCGTACTTCCAGACGATCACGCCGTCCTTGTCGAGGTCGAGGGCGTAGACGATGTTCGGGAAGGGGGTGTGGACGTACATCATGTTGCCGATGACGAGGGGCGAGCCCTCGTGGCCGCGCAGCACGCCGGTGGAGAACGTCCAGGCCACCTGCAGCTGCTTGACGTTGCCGGCGTTGATCTGGTCGAGCTTCGAATAGCGGGTGTTGGCGTAGTCGACCGTCTGGAGCACCTGCTCGGCCGGGTTGGCCAGATGCTGCAGCACGTCGTCATTCGCCAGGGCGGGCGACAGACCGGATAGGGAGACGGCCCCCAGGACGGAGCCAAACAGGCGGACGGACTTCATCGGTTCTCTCTCTCGAGGCTCGCGGACGCGCACGGACGCTCCTGCGAGGCCGCCGCCGTTCCTGACCGAATCTTTCTCACCAAAGTCTCAAGAATTCCAGCCGAAGCGAGACTTGTGCAGCCTATAGCCGAGATCTTTTGAGGTCTCCTCGCCCGTCATTCATGTTTTATAGTTCAAAAAATCCCTATAAGCAGGCTATGCCCGTCAGCCCAAGGGGTCTGTTTTGATCTATTTTTCCTGGCGCCGGGGCCTCCCGGCCGGGGCGCGGCCAGCCTTGCACGCCCCGTGACGTCAGGAACGTCCTGCGCCCGAGAGGAAGCCGGTTCGACGCAAGACCGTCCGGGTAAATCGGATCGCGATTCAACCATAACGAGAGCACTCGTCTTTTGGGTCACGTATCGTACACAGACGAGGATCGCCTTCCGGATCGATGAAAAGCATGGTCTGTATCAAAATGACTTGACCCTCGACCGAGACATTCCCTTTCCTCCCGGCGCAATGCGGCCGGTCCTCTCGCCCATCGCCCTGTCCTCGGGCGGTCGACCTCCGGATCGCGAGCGCGCCGCAAGGAATCAGCATCGAGAATGACCCAGATCACCCCGGAAGCCGGCCGCGTCATCGTCAGTTTCGGTCTGTACCGCAGTGCGTCGACCTGGACGTTCAACGTCCTGCGCGCCCTGCTGGAGGATCGCGCCCCGGATTCGGTCTATGCCGAGACCATGAGCGATCTGAGCGCCGCCCTGAACGAGGGCAGGGGCGATCTCCTGGTCAAGTGCCATGCGCCGGACAAGGGCCTGAAGGCGTTCATCACCTATACCCGCGCCCGGACGATCATCACCGTCCGGGATCCGCTGGACTGCATCGCCTCCTTCATGAAGCAGTTCGCTTGCGATTTCGCGCAGGCGCGCGAGCGCGTCGAGGCCAGTTGCCGGGCCATCCTGGCCTTCACCGAACGCTCGGAGGCGCTGATCCTGCGCTATGAGACCGCGGAGGACCGGGACATCGCCGCGATCCGGAGGATCGCAGCCTATCTCGACATCGCCACGACCGACGAACGCTGTGATGCCATCGCGCGCGGCCTCACGCCGGAGGCGGTGCGGGGCTTCATCGCGTCGCTCGCGCAAACCGGGTATTTCGACGTCCAGCCGGCCGCCGAGCAACACCATGCGGAGACGCACTGGCACCCGAACCATGTCGGCGACGGCCGGATCGGCGGGTATCGCGACGTCCTGACCGACACGCAGATCGCCATCGCCAGCCACACCTGCCGGCGCTTCCGCGAGCGTTTCGCCTATGGGACGGACGACATCGCCCCCGCCCTGGCGCCGGACAGCCAGGTTCCCTTCGACGGTTATCGCACCCGCTATTGCGCCGCCGGCTTCTCCCATCCGGAGGAGTGGGGGATCTGGACGGAGGGCGACCACGCCTCCCTCCGGCTTCCCCTGGCGAGGCCGGCCCGGTCGGTCCGCCTGCAGATCCCGTGCGTCCTCGCCCCCGTGCTGCGGCGGGACGGCGCCGCATCCGCGGCGATCCAGGTGAATGGCCACCCGGTCGCCACGATCCACGGCTCGGCGGACCATCCGGAGCGGGTGCTGATCTGCGCGGCGCTCGACCTGCCGGCGAGCGAGACGGTGGAGGTCGCGTTCGTCTTCCGGAACATCGCCCCCGCCGAACCGGTTCCGGACGACGGCGAGAACCGTCATCTCGGCCTGGGCCTCTCCCATCTGCATCTCGACTACGCGTGAATGGGGCGCGGCCGTTCTCGCGCGTTCCGGAGCCCGCCGCGGTGTCCCGCACGACAACCACGGGCTCCGCGTGATTTCAGTGTCTCTCACGAAACGCCCGCCGCGCCGTCCTGCTTCCAGCAGGAGACGGTGGTGATCGGGTGGTGGGTGAGGCACTTTTCCGGGACGATGCTCTCGCCTGCCTCACGAAACGCCCGATCACCGCCGTTTCTCGCTGGAAACAGGACGGCGCAGCGGGCCTTTCGTGAAAGATACTGAGAGACGCTATCCGACCCCGCAGGGTCGAGCGCCTCCGGAACGGCGCGAGCGATGTCGTCGTGGCGCCCGATCGGTTCCGGCAGCCGGGCGTCCGGAGCGTCCCGCTCGCCACCGCGACGAGCGCCCGGATGGGCGGCCCGGCCCGCATGCGCGAGCGCGGCCGAAATGTCCCTCACACGATTCCCACGGCGCCCTCCGCGCTTCCAACCAGAACCGGCATGGGCGGGAGTGTTGTGAGGAACTCAAGTCCTCACGGCGAAAACGGATGAACCATTCCGCTCCGTCGCCCGCGCGGTCGAGGTTTCACCCGACATCCGAGCCGACAATTGCGATTGTGCCAGACTCTCCCCCGCGGAGATGGACTCACATCTGTTTTCGAACTAGCAATATCATGATTCTAGTCATCGAATCGGTTTTCGAACACATGAAAACACAAGGTCTCGATGGTTCCTGCGCGTGAATTCTGCCTTCCATAAATCTTCGATGGGGAGTTTCTCAGATGGCGCATTTGAATGACCTCCTGGACAAGCCCATCAGGTGGCAGGACGCCACATCGGACCCCGACATCAAGCTGTTCCTCGAAGATCTTCAGGCCAACATCCTGAAAGGTCATGGCAGACATCACGCCGCTCACCTCTTCATCGGATTCGCGGGGCTCTCGCCCGACCGGGTCGCCCATGTGGTGCGGACGATCGGGCGTCATTGCACCAGCGCCGCCAACCAGCTTCGCAACAACCATCGTCACCCCCCGCACCTGGACGGGGGTACAGTGCGCTGCTTCTTCCTCAGCGCCGGCGGGTACAGGGCCCTGGGTCCCCATGCCGCCATGCCGGCCGGGACGGCCTTCGCGGCCGGCATGGCGAGCCGCCGCGAGATCCTGTCGGACCCGGCGCGGGCCGATTGGGATGCGGCGACCTGGAAGACCCATGAACCGGATGCCATGCTGCTCCTGGCCGACGCATCCGAGCCCGTCCTGTCGGCCCAGCTGGGCATCATCAAGGTCTGGCTGAGCCTGATGGGCTGCCGGCTCCTGATGGTCGAGACCGGTCTGCAGCAGACCCGCCGGTTCCGGCCCGAGGCCACCCCCGAAGGGGTCGAGCATTTCGGTTACGTGGATGGCCGGAGCCAGCCGCTGTTCCTCCAGGAGGATCTCGACCGGGAGCTCGCCGGAATCGCCGGGGAGCCGCCGAACCCGAAGGATCCCGGCGGCGGCGTCTGGTCGCCGGCGTTCAAGCCGTCCCAGTTCATCCTGGCGGACACCAACGGCCGCCTGCCGTTCTCGGCGGGGAGCTACTTCGTCTTCCGCAAGCTCGAACAGGACGTGCGGGGATTCAACGCCGCCGAGGACGCCCTCGGCGAGGCCCTGTTCGGGGCCGGCGCGACCGAGGCGCAGCGGGACCGCGCGGGCGCCATGGTCGTCGGGCGCTTCGAGGACGGCACCCCCCTGACCGCCTTCGCGGACGCCACGGCCTCGGCGGTGCCGAACGGGTTCACCTATGCGGCCGATGCGCATGGCCTGCGCTGCCCGTTCCACGCCCATATCCGCAAGACCAACCCGCGCGGGGACGTGCAGCGCCAGCTCGGCCTGCCCGACCAGACGGGGGACCGGGCGCCGATCATGGCGCGGCGCGGCATTACCTACGGGCCGCGCCGCCCGATGAATGCCGATGGCAGCGCATTCGCCGACAAGGATCACGAGCCGGTGCACGGCTCGGGCCTGCTGTTCATGGCCTACATGGCCGACCTGGAAGCGCAGTTCGAGTTCACGCAGCAATCCTGGGCCAACGATCCGGCATTCGCCGGAAACATCGGTGCGCCCCCGCATCCGCCCACGGGGATCGATCCGGTGATCGGACAGGTGCTCATGGGATCCGAGTCAAAAACGGGGCCGGAGTCGAAAACGGGGCCAGAACCGGCCCCTCCGCCTCCCCGCGAACACACCTATCAGGACGGCCACACACCGGAGGCGCTGCCCAGCAAGCAGACATTCGGGCTCTTCGTGCACATGAAGGGCGGCGCGTATTTCTTCGCGCCCTCGCTCTCGTTCCTGCGCGGCGTCGGGGCGCCGGTGGCCTGAGCACGCCGGCGCCGGGACCCGCGCCGGCGACGCGGGCCGCCGTCACGCCTCGTCCTCCTCCGCCGGCGCATAGACCGCCTCGCCCAGGCGCCGGAGCGGGCCGCCGGGGGCGGAGCGCTTCCACAGGCGGGTGTTGAGGGCGGCCACCGGGTCGTGGCCGGGGAGCGCGAAGCCCTGGGCGGCGAGGTCCTGCCAGATCTCGCCGGCATGGAGCGGGCGCCCGGCCGCGTGCAGGATCTCGATGGCGGCGGCGAGCAGGGCGCGGCCGTAGCGGCGCGACGCGGCGACGTCGTCGGATTCGCGCGGGGCCGTGGCCCTGGGGGCGGCGATGGGCAAGGGGTCTGACAGGGGTTCGGGCGAGGGCTCGGGCGACGGGACCGGATCGGGCCGGGCCGGCGTGATGTCCGGCGCGGGCGCGGCGGGGCGCGCCAGGCGCCGGCCGAGTTCGCCGTAGAGGGCGAGGTCGGCGATCTCGCGGTCCAGGGCGTCACGCCGGGCGCGCAGGGCGCGCAGGCGCGCGGCGACCTCGTCTTCCGTGGGGAACATGGACTGCCTTTTGGAATATTCCGCAACGCGGGTTCGTCAGGCCGCAGATTATCGGAATATTCCTTACGAAACCAGCCCCCGTTGCACCCTCCGCCCCTGCAACGGACCCGGTTTCGTTGCGACAGGCTCAGGCGGCGGCCTTGCGGCGGGCCGGGCGGCCCGGCCGGGGTGGGATCAGCAGCGCGCCGGGATCGGCCGGCTGGAGCACCATGCCGGTCTCGTCCAGCCGGATCGGCAGCTTCGGAAACACCTCCTGGAGATGGGCGAGATCCGCCTTGAAGGCCTGCCGGAAGCTGCGGAGGCTGGCATTGTCGGCGCCGAACTGCTTGTGCAGGTTGTCCCAGGTGAGCCGCAGGGGCCGCTGGAGCGCCCGCAGGCGGTAGCCGACCCAGAACAGCAGGTCGAGCTTGCGCGCCGAGCCCGAGAAGGCTCTCGCGGCCCGGATGTCCACCGGCAGGGCGTGCTGGATCAGGTTGTCGTAGAAATCCTGGTGGAATTGCACGGTCTTCTGCCAGACCGGCCCCTCGGCCCCGGCGGGGAGCCACAGGTCGAGCTGGCGGAAGGGCGGGACGTTGAGGGTGCTGGCGCTGTTGCCGCCGTCCCACAGGCCGATCTGCAGGGTGCAGGCGGCCAGCCGCGCCAGCTGCTCCTTGAACTGCCGGATGGTGCCGCGCTCGCCGCCGGTGACGGCGAACCCCATCTCCTTCATGAAGCCCGACAGGCTGTCGGCCACCGCGATGGTGGGGCTGCGCTGGCGCACCGCCTCGGTGCAGAGATGCAGCAGCACCAGCCGGGCCTTGGGGCCGTAGGGCAGGCCCTGGACCTCCATCTCGCCGGTGGCGGGGTTCTTCAGACGCCCGGCCAGCAAACTGAGGGAGTTGCGGCCATATTCGCGAAAGAACTCGCGGGCTTCGCCGGGGTCGCGGTAGGGCAGGCCGCAGAGCGCCAGCACCGAGTGGATGTGCTGGAGGTTCTCGGGGCCGGTCGGCTCGTTCTCGATGACCTCCCGGATGGCGTCGCGCCGGCGCTGGTCGCGCCCCATGGTCTCGCGCCGCCCGACCCGGTCACCGCGCGCTTGCGCCTCCGCATCCCGGGCGCGCTGGCGGTGCAGGATCGTCTCGGCGATGGTGCCGAACAGGAAGCTGCCGCGGGCGGCCTCGAGTTCGGCCCGCAGATCCGCGTCGCGGATGCCGGCGATTGTGTCCTCGATCCCCATACCCGGCCGCCAGAACCCTGATCCCGTATCCCCATCGCCGGTCCCGCCGGGTCCGGTCGTCTCGCCGGGCGACCATGGCCGATTCGGACCCCGGGAGTCTCGCCGGCCGAGACGTCGTCCCGGCTATCCACGGGCGGGCAGGGGACAAGTCGGCCCCGCCCGATGGTCCCGAGGGGCACGAGAAGGGCACGCAGAGTTCGATACGCCCGCCCGCCCTGGCCGCGTCCCCGTTGTTCACCGGGGGGAGGCGCCATCCCCGCCGAATCGAATACGGAGCCACGCAGAATCGGATGCCCGCCTCCGGATTTCTTGCGCAGAATCCCATACGGTCCCGCGCAGAGTTCCATACGCATCCGCGCAGAGTTCGATGCACGAACCATGCTCATCCCCTTCAGCCAAAACGGGTTTCGGCCGCCCCATATAACTCTCAGAAATGACTCTCTGAGAATCTCTTACTGATACCTTTCCTAAGGCGCGCATCAGCCGTTCGGTAAAGCGAACGCGACCTCGGACGGCTTGATCTTGGGATTCTGGGGAAGGAACGCACCGCCTGTCCCGGGTTTCTCCCCAGCCCCGCCCTCCTCCGGGCCGGCGAAAGGCCGTAAGCTCGGCCGCCTGTGCGAACCTGTGGATGAGCGATGATCGAAGACCTGCTGCGGCTGATGGCGACCCTGCGCGATCCGGAGACCGGCTGCGCCTGGGACGTGGCGCAGAATCCCGCCAGCATCGTGCCCTACACCCTGGAGGAGGCCCACGAGGTCGCCGACGCGGTGGAATCGGGCGATCCGGCGGCGCTGCGCGACGAGCTCGGCGACCTGCTGTTCCAGGTGGTCTTCCAGGCTCGGATGGCCGAGGAGGCGGGGACCTTCACCTTCGCGGACGTGGTGGCGGGGATCGTCGCCAAGATGGTGCGCCGCCACCCGCACGTGTTCCGGGCCGATGGCAGCCCCCTGCCCCCGGGCGAGCGCCCGCGCGACCGGCAGGCGGTGGAGCGCCAATGGGCGGCGATCAAGGCGGCCGAGCGCGCCGGCCGGCCGGAGCCCGCGCCCGCGCCCCTGGGCGGCATCGCCCGGGCGCTGCCCGCCCTCACCCGCGCTCACAAGCTCTCGACCCGCGCAGCCGCTTACGGCTTCGACTGGCCCGACGCTGCCCAGGTCCTGGCCAAGGTCCGCGAGGAGGTGGACGAGGTCGAGGAAGCCATGGACCACGCCATGGCGGCCGGACATTCCGAAGTGGGCCGAGAGAAGATCCGGGAAGAACTGGGCGATCTGCTGTTCTCGGTGGCCAACCTGGCGCGCCACCTCGGCATCGATCCGGAATATTCCTTAAGAGAAGGGAATACCAAGTTCGAGCGTCGGTTCACCGCCATGGCGGCGATCCTGTTGGAACAAGCGAAGACGTTGGAAAACAGCGATCTCGCGGCGATGGAGGCGGCC
>JAKONB010000227.1 GCA_022702195.1 Beijerinckiaceae bacterium
CGGCATCGCCTTCGCCCCCGACGTGCTGCGCAACGGCACCAACCCCCTGGGGCTCCTCGACGACCTGCGCGATCTGGGGGATTGCACCGTCGTGCCGCGCCGCGACGCGGTGCCCGACCTCGCGGAGCTCGATCCCGAGGCCCTGGCCCTGGGGTGGGACGTGACGCTGCGGGGCGACGTCGCCCGGGACGCGATCGAGGACGTGTTCCTGTTCGTCCACGACGACATGACCCTGACCCTGGAGCCGCTCCCGGAAACCGCGCAGGCGCCGGTCGTTGCCGCCGAGGCCGAACCCGCGCCGCCCGCGCCCGCCGCCACCGTCATCGCCGTGCCCACGCCCGCCCCATCCGCCCCGGTGGCGGAGGCCGCGCCCCGAGCCGGTGCCCGCCGGACGGAGGAGCGCACGGCCAGCACGGTGCGGGTCGAGGCCGGGCGCCTCGACGAACTCATGGACCGGGTGGGCGAGCTCGTCATCGCCCAGGCCCGTCTCAGCCAGCTGGCCAGCCTGCAGGCCGAGCCCGGGATCAAGGCGATCTCCGAGGAGATCGAGCGGCTGTCGACGCGGCTGCGCGACACCACGATGGGCATCCGCATGGTGGCGATCGGCAGCCTGTTCGGCCGGTTCCGCCGCCTCGTGCACGATCTCTCGCGCGATCTCGGCAAGCCCGTCACCTTCGTCACGGAGGGCGAGGAGACCGAACTCGACAAGACCATGATCGAGCGCCTCGCCGATCCCCTGGTCCACCTGATCCGCAACGCCATCGACCACGGCATCGAGAGCCCGGACCAGCGCGCCGCCTCGCCCAAGGGGGCCACCGGCCGCATCGCGCTCACCGCCGCGCATGTGGGGGCCCAGGTTCTGGTGACCGTGCGCGACGACGGGGCCGGCCTCGACGTCGCCCGCATCCGCGCAAAGGCGGAGGAGCGCGGGCTGGTTCAGCCGGGCACGCCGCTCACCGACCAGCAGGTCTATCAGTTCCTGTTCGCGCCGGGCTTCTCCACCGCCCAGACCGTCTCGGCGCTGTCGGGCCGCGGTGTCGGCATGGACGTGGTCAAGAAGACCATCGAAGCGTTGCGCGGCACCATCGACATCACCACCGAGCCCGGCGCCGGCACCACCGTCACGCTGCGCCTGCCGCTGACGCTGGCGATCATCGAGGGCCTGCTGATCCGGGTCGGGGAGGGCCGCTACGTGCTCCCGCTCTCGGCGGTGGAGGAATGCGTCGAACTGCCGGAGAGCGAGCGGGCGGGCCGGGGCCGCGACTTCCTGAACGTCCGGGGCGACCTCGTCCCGTTCCTGCGGCTGCGTCGCCTGTTCGACGTCCCGGGCGAACCCGAGCCGTACCAGAAGGTCATCATCGTCGCGGTGGGCGGGGCACGGGTGGGGCTCATGGCCGACCAGATCCTCGGCAACCACCAGACGGTGATCAAGTCGCTCTCCAAGCTCCATGCGGACGTGACGACGTTCTCCGGCGCCACGATCCTGGGCGACGGCACCGCCGCCCTGATCATCGATGTCGGCCAGCTCGTCGGGAGCCAGGCCTCCGGCGAAACCGAGCGGGCCGGGGAGGCCGCCTGATGAACACCGCGATCGAGAACAGCACCGCCCAGGTCCTCATGGTCGGGATCGGCCAGGAGATCTTCGCCATCAATGCCGGGATGGTCCGCGAAGTGCTGGATCCGGTCCCGCTGACGCGGGTCACCGGCGCGAGGCCCCATCTGGCCCACATCGTCAACGTGCGCGGCAACATCTTTCCGGTCGCCGACCTGCGCGTGCGGTTTGGAATGCCCGTGCAGGCTCCGACCCCCGATACGAGGATCGTGGTCATCGAGCTGCCGGTCGATGGCGACCCCGTCTTCGTGGGGATCATCGCCGACAAGGTCCACGAGGTGACGGAACTCTCGCAGCAGGATGCCCAGAAGATCCCGCGCGTCGGGATGGCGTTGCGACCGGAATACATCCGATCGATCGTCAAGTGGCGGGATGGTTTCGTCATCGTTCCGGATCTGGAAACGATCATCAATAAAACGTCGTAATTACTCGAAGAATTTGCAAGATGGATTGGGGTGCGCTGTGAGATTCACGGTCAAGAAGAAACTGGCGAGCGCGTTCGGCGTCGTGCTGTTGTTGTCGGCCGTCGCGGGTGGCCTGAGTTACGCGAAGCTGACGGAGCTCGCGACCAATCAGGACGACATCGCCCGCCGGGGTGCGCGGATCGCGAAGATCTCCGACCTTCAGAACCTCCTCAACCTCGCCGCGCGGACGGAGAAGAACATCATCCTGGAGAGCGATCCGGCGCGGATCGATGCGCTCGAGGCGACCCTCGTCAACACCCGGAAGGACTTCACCAGGAACCGGGACGAGCTTCTCCAGACGGCCGATCAGAGCGAGCGGCGCTATCTCGAAACCGTCTCCGACAAGGCCGTGCGGCTGATCCAGGTTCAGGACGAGATCGTCCGCAACGGGCGCCTGAACTCGAACTTTCGCGCGGCCCAGTTCTGGCAGAGCGACACGGTCAACATCCTGGCCGCCGTGAATCAGGCCTCGAACGCCCTCGAGGACACGCTGACGCGGCCCTCCGCGACGGAGGAGCAGTTGCGGGCGGCCATCACCTTCTCGCGGACCCGCGAGAACTGGCTGCGCTACACCCGCAACCTGATGTCGCTGCTCGGTGCCGGCTCGGTCACGGAACTCGACGAGCAGGCCAAGGGGGTCCGCGAGGCCGCGGCGAAGGTCACCACCGAGCTGTCCCGCGCCATGGCCGTCGTGAACGCGACCGGCGTTTCGACGAACGTGGTGGCGGGTCTCTATGAGAAGGCGCTCGCTTCCTCGCTGCATGTCCAGCAGATCGCCGCGGAGGGTGGAAACCTGAAAGCCCAGGCCCTCACCATGGGCGAGGGCCGCACCCAGCTCGTGGCCGCGATCCAGGCGCTCGACGAATATGTGACGTTCATGCGTCAGCAGGCGGAGGCCGTCGCCCGGGCCGGCGCGGCGGAGGCCGCGAATGCGAAGCTCATCCTGCTGGGCATGCTGGCGGCCTCGCTGCTGGTGTCCCTGGCCGCCGCGACGTGGATCGCCCTCTCGATCAGCCGCGGCCTCGGTCAGGCGGTCGGACTCGCCAACGCCGTCGCCGTGGGCGACCTGAGCCGCACCCTCACGATCACGAGTTCGGACGAGATCAGCGATCTCATCACGTCGCTCAACACGATGACCCGTAACCTCAACGTCACGGCCGGCATCGCCGACGCGATCGCCGGTGGCGACCTGACCGTGGAGGCCAAGCCCCTCTCGGACAAGGACCGCCTCGGCCTCGCCCTCGAACAGATGCTGGACCGTCTGCGGGCCGTGGTGGCCGAGGCGAGCCTGGCGGCGGGCAACGTGTCGTCGGGC
>JAKONB010000235.1 GCA_022702195.1 Beijerinckiaceae bacterium
AGACCATCGCCCCGGAAGGGGGTCGCCGGCTTTCCGGGAATGACGATGCCGAAACAAGACCCTGGCGCGGCGTCCCGGATCCGGTTTCCGAGACGCCGCGCCAGGGCGCTGCCGTTTCCGTCGGCCCACGCCGGACGGTCCGTTCGGGCGATCCCGGTCACCGGGCGCATTCTTCGCGGGCATGGTTGGCCGGCTCGGCGCAAGACACCGGACGACCCGGCAAGCTGATAGAGTGTTTCCATGATCCAAGGATCACGGGAAGACGTGCCGTCGTCGCCGAGACGGGGCGCCGGCCAACGATGCGGGCGAAGCCCCCTCCCCTCTGCGGGCCATCGGGTTCACACGCCTCATCCCGTTTCCGCCTGAGCGCCTCGGTGGCTCGGGTCGGACCAGGCCCCCCTCGCGTTCTGGAAGAGGGTTAGCGTGAGGGGCGTGCCGCACCCTGCGCCTCGTCCCTCCGCATTCACCCGGCCTCTCAGGAGCGGCATGCGCCCCACCACCGCGACGGAGCCCCGTGCCTGGACATGGAGAGGCCCCCGGCACGGATGCCGAGGGCCTCGAGGATCGACCGCCGGGGAAAACCGCTGGGGGGACCGCTCAGCGGGCGATCGGCGGGATGCCGTTCTTGAGCACCCAGACGGCGGCCTGGGTCCGGTTCTGCACGTTGATCTTGCGCAGGATGCCCTTGACGTGAATCTTGACCGTCGCCTCCGCGATGGAGAAGCGCCGGGCGATCAGCTTGTTCGATTGCCCGTCCGCCAGGCACCGCAGGATATCCAGCTCGCGGTTCGACAGCGCCCGGGACGTACTCGGAAGCCTGGCCACGAGGGGCGGGGCCTCCGCCGGGTAAGCCTCGCCCTGCGACCGCGCGTCGAGATGCGCCGGGCCGGCGAGATAGGGCAAGGCCCGCATCGACATCACCGCGTTGCCAAGCATGACCACGTTGAGCGACTTGATCAGCGCGCCCGGCCGGGTCTGCTGGTCGAGGCAGGCCTGCACGCCCGCTTGCAGCGCGTGCCGCAACACGGCCGGATCGTCGGTGGCGGTGAGAACGACGATCCGGGCCTGGGGAGCGAGGACCTTCACGGACCGGATGACATCCGTCCGGACCTGCTCCTCGCCGAACTCCGTCAGCAGCACGAGACCCGGTTCCATGAGGGGGTCGAACACGGCCAGGGTCTCGATCGCGTCGGCGACGGGATAACCGTGCGCGTCGAGCATGCAGCTCAATCCATCCCGGGCGAGCCCGCTCCGGCCGAGGAGAACGGTGGTCACGCCCCACTTGGCCAGCGATCGGGGCGCCATCATCCCGGATAAGCCGGCCACGGCGGCATTCTCCAGCACCGACGGCCCAAATTGGATCTCGGTCAGATTCGGCATCGCTCCGATACTCCCAGACTCAGATGAAAACGCGAAGTCACTCTCAGGTTATGGACCGAACCGGCAGCGATCTTTCGCGCCGGGTATCGCCGCGTCACGCGGAGCGCGCAGACACCCGCAAAGATCACAACCAGGCCGTGTCAGCCGTCTTTCGGACGCACATATGATAGTATTCGCCGACTGCAGCCCGCATGAGGGCCTGATCGGATTGTCCGAAAAGCTACATATCAGCCGAAAATATGGAATACAATCGGTAATGGCCCGCAATCGCGGAGAGTCATTCAATATTCGGTGAAGGCGCCCCTGGTTTTTTACTGATACACATTAAGCCCGTAAGAAAATCGTGAGACCGAATATTACTATCAAAAATGAAATAGAATCAAAAACGCCAGCCAATTTCGATAGTTCTTCGCGCGAAAATAGGCGTCGGAAGACATGGGCAAAATCGGCAATTTTCTAGAAAAACCAAGCCGATCAATGTCGAAGCCGCAAGCTTCCAGCCCAATTCGGCGGATTTCGGAGCCCCGCAGGATCTGATGTTCAGCCAAGAGCCGCGCTGGCTCGACTGATACGCCCTCAATCTAATCGTTCAGCGAACGTACCATATCAGACATAACTCGACTGACTGCGAACGGATCGCGTTGCCGCTCCATCCAAGTGGACGCGGTTTCACGGTGGCCACGCGGAAAGCTCGCGCCGCCGTCCTCCGGAGGATCGATCATGGGCGGGATCAGTCTTGGCGGCTGCGTCTCCACCACCCCCAACGGGGGAGCGGCGGCCGAAGCGCCCCCCGTGAAAGGCGTTCGCGCCAGACCTTGAGGCGCGGACGGAGATCACGGCGATAGAGCAGCACGAGCCGGCCCGTGGCACGCATCGGGATCACGTAGTCGCGCACGACCACCTCGCCATCCGCCCATTCCTGCTTGTGCGGATAGGCGGGCGCCAGGAAATCGAGGACCGCGACACCGAATTCCGCCGGATGGGCGAGGATGTGCTGGAACAGCATGCGGCCCGGACCATGCGCCGCGTAGCGGACGTCGTAGGATTGCACGAGCGACCAATAATAGCCCCCGCGCACGGTTCCGGCCTCGATCGCGGCGGTCTCCGCGCCGACGCCGAGGCGCAGCACCAGGAAATCCGGCTGAGCCGCGAGACTGCGCAGGAAGGCCTGGTTGGCCGGGTGGTCGTAGCCGGCGCTCACCTGTGCGGTGCGGGTCAGCCAATCGTGTTTGAACCGCAGCGCCTGGTCCATCGCCGTCACGCGGGATTCGGGATCCGTCAGCCGGGTGAAGCTGACGGGGCCATGCTCCCCGAGGTTGCGCAGGTGGCGCTTGATGGCGTTGCGGGTCCGGCCGCTCCGGCGACCCACGGTTCCGAGGCTGCCATCGTCCTGCAGGCTCGCATAGGGCGCCGCCATCTGGCGCGTGAGGAAGGCCTCGTTCCGCGCCCCCGCGAGGGCGGCGATCGCCGCATCCGAACGGACGCATTTGAGGATGATGGCGTCGATCCCCCTGAGGGTCCGGATATGCGCCCAGGCGAGGGCGACCCATCTGTCCCGATCGGGTCCGCGCTCGACCAGGGCGTCGCTGTATTGGCTGGCCGGGTCGGCGAAGGTCTGGAGCACCCGAAAGGGTCCGTGCCATTCGCGCGCCAGGGGCCAGAGCAGGACGAGACGGTCGTTCCGCCAGACGGTGACGATGCACGGGTCGACGCGGCGGCCCGCGACGGCGTTCGCCTCGGCCCAGGCGCCGCACCAGGCGTGGCTCTGAAACTGCGTGCCGCCCGCGCGCGTCTCCAGGTCGCGCCAATCCGACGCCAGCGCGGCGACATCCCGATACACCGCGACGCGGCAATCGTCCCGAGCCGGCGCCGAGGCGGCGACGTTCGGCTCGGCGGACCCCAGATCGATTGCCAACATGCTGCTGGTCATGATTGCGACTTCCGAACGCGACGCGACAGACGGGCACCTCCCGAACAACCAGACCGTGCGACGCCCCCCACCCACACCTTAGGAAAATCGATCGCGATGACAGGTGCGACTTGGGATGAGGGCGAGATCCGAATGAGGTAGGTCGGGTGCCCCGTCCGGCTCCGGGGAGCGGGGCGGGATGGGATCAGGATTCAGTCCGCCCTCCGTGGCATTCGGTCCGGGCGGTGGGCGAGCGGCTCAGCCGCAGCTACGGGCCGAGACCCTGTGCGGCGGCCGGGCCGATACCGGGCCGGCCCGTCTCACCACCCGAACCAGTTGCCGGACGAGGATCGCCACGGCGACCGCCATGGCGGCGGCACCGAGGAATCGCCCCGGAAGGAAGCCGGCCATGTGCGCCGCATAGGCACCGAGCGAGCCGATCTGGATGGCGATCGCCGCGGCGACGGCCCAGCGCTCCCGGGTGAGGAAGGCGAGCGCGTAGGCCAGGATGTCGGCCAGGAAGAAGTAGCGGTCGAGCATCTTCGGCAGCAGGAACGGCATCAGCGTGGCCGAGGTCAGGGCCAGGAGGAGCAGATCCTCGCCCTTCAGCCGCACGCGGACGGCCAGGGCCGCGAGGGCGATGCCGGCGGTGCCCGCGAGGGCGAAGCCGACGAGGAGGCCGGTGGACACATCCATGAGCCGCAGAACCTGGACGAAGGCCCAGGGGTTGGGCGCGTTCATCGAGAGCCAGCGGTAGGTGTTGGCCTGGTCGAGATAGATCGTGGCCAGCTCCATGGCCGGCCGTCCGGCGAGCCAGGCCGGCAGGAGGAACGCGACGTAGACCGGCACCACCACCGGCACCGCGCGCCAAGCGGTCCGATGGGCCAGCACGACGTAGAGGAGGAACGGGCCGAGGAAGACGGCCTGCGCCTTGAAAGCCAGGGCGGCGGCGAAGGCCGCCATCATCAGCACCCAGCGCTCGCGCAGGGCCGCCGCGACGGCCAGGACCGAGAGGCCGGCCCAGATCGTGTCCACCTGCCCCCAGGCCGCCGAGTTCAGCAGGACGGTGGGCAGGAGCAGCAGGCCGGCCGCGCCCGCGAGGCTCGTCCGCGGCGGCC
>JAKONB010000284.1 GCA_022702195.1 Beijerinckiaceae bacterium
TGAGGGTCACCGGCTTGCGGTCGCGGGTCTCGGCGATGACGATGCGGCCCAGGCGCTCCTCGAGGTCGTCGAGGTCGCGCGCGAGGCAGAACACCGCCATGACCTCGGAGGCCACGGTGATGTCGAACCCATCCTCGCGCGGGAAGCCGTTGGCGACGCCGCCCAGCGACTGGGTGATCGACCGCAGGGCGCGGTCGTTCATGTCGACCACGCGGCGCCAATGGATGCGGCGCACGTCGATGTTGAGCTCGTTGGCCCAGTAGACGTGGTTGTCGATGAGCGCGGCGGCGAGGGAGTGGGCCGAGGTGATGGCGTGGAAATCGCCGGTGAAGTGCAGGTTGATCTGCTCCATCGGCACCACCTGGGCCTTGCCGCCGCCGGCGGCCCCGCCCTTCATGCCGAAACACGGGCCGAGCGAGGGCTCGCGCAGGCACATCACGGTCTTCTTGCCGATGCGGTTGAGCGCGTCGCCGAGGCCCACCGTGGTGGTGGTCTTGCCCTCGCCGGCCGGGGTCGGGCTGATGGCGGTGACCAGCACGAGCTTGCCCTCGGGCTTGCCGTCGAGCCCCTTGATGAAGCCGTGATCGATCTTGGCGATGTGCCGGCCGTAATTGTGCAGCGCCTCGTCCGGGATGCCGATGCGGGCGGCCACCTCGGTGATCGGCTGGAGGGTCGCCGCGCGGGCGATCTCGATGTCTGAAGCCATGGCTCGTCTCTCCCGTTTTTTGTTCGCGGCGCTCGGCGTCGCGTTGGCGTGTCCGATGTGTCGGGTCGGCCCGCCTCCGGGCGGACCCGGCTCCGGCCACGCTGATCCGATCACACCACTTTGATCGATGCGGCAAGTCTGATCGATGGGGCAAGGAAAAGCGCGTGGGAAATTTTCAACGCGCGGACAAAAATTCGTTTGAGATCAGCGGTCGGGGGGACGGCTCAGCCGGCCACCGCGCGGGCCGGATAGCCCGCCTGGGTCAGCGCCTCGGCCAGCGTCAGCCGCTGCGCCCGGCTCGTCACCGCGACGCAGCCATGGTCGAGATCCACCATGACCCGGGCCTCCGGATCGAGGCGCTGGATGATCCGGCGCACCGCCTGGGTGCAGCCGTCGCAGCTCATGCCCTCCACATGAAGCAGGAAATCCGACGGCATCGCGTCCATGGTCGTTCGGCTCCGGCATCCATGACGGGGGGCGCATGGTCGGCCCGTCGCGCCCGCGACGCAAGGTCTTCACGCATGGTCCGCGCAAGCTTCCAGCGCTACGTGACCGGATGCGAAGAACATCGCGCCACACTTCGGAAAAATGCGCTCATAGCCGGCCCCGGCGTCTTGTGAGCGTCAGGCGTCTCGGCGACAAGCGGGCTTGGGCTCACTCCAGCATCACCGCCGCGGCCGCTCCCCTCGGTCGTTGCGGCGGTGTTGCCAACTAAGGACAAGAGCGTACGGATGGCCTGGAACCTCGGCCGGCGCGTCGGCCTGTGGGCCTCGGTACTTCTCGGGCTCGCCATCGCGGTGCCGGTGGCGCTCGCGGCTCCGTTCGTGAGTGCCTTCGCGCTGGCCGCCTTGGTGGTCGCGGCGGCCGTGCTGGCACAGCGCCGGGCGCGCGGCCTCACGGCCCGCTGCGAGAAGCTCTCGGGGGAGCTCGACACCCTGTCCCGGCGCCTCGTGCGCCTCGAAACGGTGATGCGGGTCATGGCCGAGCAGCAGGTGCGCAGCGCCGACGCGGCGGGAGCGGCCCAGCCCCAAATGCCGGGACAAGTGCAGGGGCAAGTCCAGGCCCAGCCGGCCCCCGGGATCACGACCGACGCCCTCGCCGCCGGCATCGAGGAGGTCACGGCCGAGATCGGCCTGCTCAGCGGAATCGTGCGGGAACTCGCCGCCGTGGTCGCCACCCAGGACGGAGAGATCGCCGGTCTGAAGGCCGCCGCGCGCCCGGCCGCCCCGGAGGTCCGGCCGCCACCCGCGCCGGCCGCTCCCATTGCGCCGGTTGCCCCGGCCGCAGCCGAGATCGCGGTGCCGGTCGCGCCCGTCGCGCCCGAAACCGTGGTGCCGCCCCCGTGGACGCGGCCTCCGCCCTCCGCCCCCGGGATGCTCCGGCCCCGCGAGGCCGTCCCGGCGGCGCCGCGTGATTCCGCGCGCGAGACCGTCCTGCTCAACGCCTTCGACGGGGGCGGGCTCGAGGTCCATCTCCAGCCCATCGTCTCGCTGCCCCAGCGCAAGGTCGTGTCCTACGAGGCGCTGGCGCGCCTGCGCCTGGCCGACGAGACCTTGGGGCCGGACACGTTCCTGCCGGTGCTGGAGCGCCATGGCCGCACCACCGACCTCGATCGGCAGATGCTCCAGCGCGTGGCCACCATCGCGCGCCACCTCGCCGGGCGCGGCAGCCCGGCGGCGGTGAGCTACGGCCTGTCGCCGCGCTCGCTGTTCGAGCCGGGCTTCCTGCGCTCGCTCGGGCGCCTCGTCGTCGGCGAGACCGACCTGTCCGGCCGCCTCGTGGTGGCGCTGCCCCAGGCGAGCTGGCGCAGCCTCGATGCCGAGCAGGTCAAGATGCTGGGCGACCTGCGCGGCCGGATCGGCTTCGTCCTCGACCGGCCGGTGGACCTGCGCCTCGACCCCCTGGCGCTCGCCGAGCGCGGCATCTCCCAGGTGAAGGTGCCGGCCGACATGCTGCTGCGCCCCGGAGCCGGTCTGGCGATGCCGCACATCGCCCTGGAGGATTTCGTGGCCGCCCTGGGCCGGGCCGGCATCCGCCTCGTGGCGGACCGGGTGGAGCGCGAAGCCGACGTGCCGGACCTCATCGACCTCGACGTGCCGCTGGCGCAGGGCTCGGTCTTCGCCCCCGCCCGGGTCGTGCGCGCCGAGGTCCTGCTGGCCATCCCCGGCCCGGCCCCGGCTCCAGCCCCGGCGCCGGAGCCCGCTCCGGCCGGCGACGAGCCGGAGCCGCCGCCGCAGCGCCGCCCCTTCCGGGATTTCTTGCGCCGGGCGAGCTGATCCCGCATCCCCGTTCCCGATCGTCCGCAGGCCCCAGCATGACCGATTCCACGCCCCTCCGGGCCGCCGTGCCCATCCTGTCCGGCCTCGGCGACATCGCGGAGCGCCACGACCTGATCCTGTGCGACGTCTGGGGGGTGCTGCATGACGGGACGCGCGGACACGCGGCCGCCGGGGAGGCGCTGATCCGGTTCCGCGGGCTCGCGGGCGGGGACCGCCCGCGCCGGGTGATCCTGGTCTCGAACGCGCCGCGTCCCTGGCAGGGCGTCCAGACCATCCTCGACGGATACGGTGTGCCCCGCGCGGCCTACGACGCGATCCTTACCTCGGGCGACCTCACCCGCAGCCTCGTCGCCGAACAATCAGGCCGTCGCGTCTACCATCTCGG
>JAKONB010000303.1 GCA_022702195.1 Beijerinckiaceae bacterium
CGCCGCCGACGCTGACTGTCTCGAAGCCGAGTCATCCGAGCAAGAAAGGCTGACGAAGGGATTCGGGATCCGGACACCGAACGGCTCGAAATCTGTGACGTTCCGGGTGACAACCGAGAGGCCCTGCATCGCATCAATCGTGAGATCGGCGGACGACGCCCGCGATTCAGAGTGCGCTCCGGGAGTGGGAGATCGCAGCGCCCGCTCTTGTCCAGCGGGAGATCCTCGAGAGAGGGTTTCGCAGCCTGTTGAAGACGACGCCACTCATCGGCGGGCACGAGCACTGCGGTTTCCGCCCCATGCTTGGTAACGACTCGTGGCCCCTCCCACAGGCATGCCTCGATTAGCGCCGCGACATCGGATTCGGCGTCCTGCATCGGTCAATCCCTGCCGAGATCTCCTCAGCGGGCGCAACCTCACGAAACCCGAAGTGTCCGGTCGCGCCTCACGACAGTGCCCCCTCCCAAACGCGATCGCTCAGGAGAGGGCGGGGCGACCTACGGGTTCGTCCGTGCCGCCAACGCGGTGGCGAAGGACGGCCGGTCGAGCGTGGCGGCGACATATTGCGCCAGCTTCGGCCAGCGCCCCGCATCGACCTTCTCGCCGGCGAGATGCAGGTTGTGGAACCCGGTCACCACCGAGATGTCCGCGATGCTGAAGGCATCGCCGACCAAATATGGCCCGGCGATCTGGCTCTCCAGATAATCGTAGATCTTCGGCAGGCCCTCGTTCAGGGCCTTGGTCGCCGCTGCCTCGTCGCCGGACTTGCCCAGAAGCTTGGGCTTCACGATCCGCTCGGCGAACGGCGTGATGATCACCGGAAACATCTCTGTATCGCCGTACTTGTCGAACCACACGGCGCGGCCCCGCGCCTTCGGATCGGCGGGGATCAGCGTCGGGTTCGGATAGGTCGCTTCGAGATAGAACAGGATCGCGGACGAATCGGCGAGCAGGTAGCCGTCATCGTCGAGGGCCGGGATCTTGCCGAGCGGGCTCGCCGCCTGGAAGGCCGGATCGGGATCGTGGAAGAAGAGCGGGATGTGCTCGAAGCTCGTCTGCTTCTCGGCCAGGGCGACGAGGATCTTGCGGACGTAGGGCGAGTAGGCGGTGCCGTAGAGTTTCACGAAGGGTCAGCTCCTTGCTCGTGGTGGTGCCTTCCAACCCGTGAGGCGCCGGGTTGGTTCGCGCGATCCCCGCGCGTCAGGCGAGTTCGGCCGTGACCGGCACATGGTCGGAGGGCTTCTCGAGTCCGCGCAGGTGCTTCTGCACCGAGACCGAGACCAGACGGTCGGCCGCCTGGGGCGACAGCAGCAGGTGGTCGATCCGGATGCCGGCATTCCGGTTCCAGCACCCCGCCTGGTAATCCCAGAAGGTGTAGATGCCCGCCCTCGGGTCGCAGGCCCGCAGGGCCTCGGTGAACCCCTCCGCCAGGAGGGCGCGGAAGGCGGCGCGGGTCTGGGGCAGGAACAGGGCGTCGCGCGTCCAGGCCGCCGGGTCGGCCGCGTCCTCGGGCTCGGGGATCACGTTGTAGTCGCCAGCGAGCACGATCGCCTCCTCGGCCGCCATCAGGGCGCGGGCATGCAGACGAAGCCGCTCCAGGAAGGCGAGCTTGTAGGGGTATTTCGGGCTGTCCACCGGATTGCCGTTCGGCAGGTAGATCGCGGCGACCCGCACCGGCGTCACGTCCTCGCCGGAGACCAGCGCCTCGATGTAGCGGGCCTGCTCGTCGGTGTCGTCGCCCGGCAGACCGCGGCGGATCTCGCTCAAGGTCAGGGGCGCCCGCACCAGCAGCGCGACACCGTTATAGGCCTTCTGGCCGAGCGTCTCCACGGCGTAGCCCGCCGCCTCGATCTCGGCGCGGGGAAACGCCTCGTCCTGGCACTTGAGCTCCTGAAGGCAGACCACATCGGGTTTGGCGTCGTCCAGGAACGCCGTCAGGTGGCCGACCCGCTGCTTGATGGAATTGACGTTCCAGGTGGCGATCCGCATGGGGCTTCTGTCCTGAGGCGTGGGCGCCTCGTCATCGTGCCTTCGCGCGGGGCTGGCAAGGCGGCACGGTCTTACGAAGCGAGGATGACATGCCGGAGGTCTGGTTCGCACCGATCTGCGCCTATTGCGAGCGTTCCGACACGTCCTTCTGGTCCGAGCCGCTGAATGCCTTGTCCAACGCCGCCTTCCTGCTCGCCGCCCTCGCCGGCGGCTCTGAAGCGCGCCGCAGCGGGGACGGTCCCGCCCTGGCCCTCGCCCTTCTGGCCGGCCTTGTCGGGATCGGCTCGTTCCTGTTCCACACCTTCGCGGTGCGCTGGTCGCTGCTGGCCGACGTGATCCCGATCGCCCTCTTCATTCACGCCTACTTCTTCCTTGCCCTGCGCCGCTACCTCGCCCTTGGGATCGGCGCGGCGATCGCCGCCACGCTCCTGTTCGTCATCGTCAATGTCGGCCTCGAACCAATCCTGGATGCGGTGACCGGACGATCCCTCGACAGCCTCACCAACGGCTCGATCGGTTACGTGCCGGCGATCCTCGCGCTGATCGGCATCGCCGGCGGGCTGCTCTGGCCGCGGGAGGATTGCGCGCCGCGTTGCACCCGGCGACGGAATGGCTTCGCGCTCCTTCGCATTGCCGCCCTGTTCGGGGTGTCGCTCGCCGCGCGCACGCTCGACGCCCGCCTGTGCGACATCTGGCCGATCGGCACGCATTTCGTGTGGCATATCCTCAATGCCGGCGTGCTCTACGGCCTCGTTCGCCTCGCGACGCGGCATCGGGCCGCCCCGGCGCCGAGCGCGGCGGTTTTCTTGCACGCCCCCTGAATTCGTTGCAGAAGGACCCCGCCGCTCCGACAGGGGCGATGGGATCGCGTCCGGTCCGTCCTTCGTCCGCCGAAGGCCCCGCGACGCCGCGGAACATGACGGATCGAATCATGACACAGAGCCTTCGCCTCGGCGTCGCCGGCCTCGGCACCGTCGGCGCCGCCGTCGTCCGGATGGTCGCGCGCCGGGCCGAGGCCCTGTCGGCCGCCACCGGCGCCAGCATTCGGGTCGTGGCGGTCTCGTCGCGTGACAAGAGCCGGGACCGTGGACTCGATCTGTCCGGCATGGCCTGGTTCGACGATCCGGTCGCCCTGGCGGGTGCCGCAGAGGTCGATTGCGTCGTGGAGCTGATCGGCGGGTCCGACGGGCCGGCCAAGGCCGTGGTGGAGGCCGCCATCGCGGCGGGCAAGCACGTGGTGACCGCCAACAAGGCACTGCTGGCCAAGCACGGCGCGGCCCTGGCCAAGGCGGCGGAAGACAAAGGCGTGACCCTCGCCTACGAGGCCTCGGTGGCCGGCGGCATTCCGGTGATCAAGGCCCTGCGGGAGGGACTGACCGGCAACGCCGTGTCGCGCGTCTACGGAATCATGAACGGCACCTGCAACTACATCCTC
>JAKONB010000309.1 GCA_022702195.1 Beijerinckiaceae bacterium
GCCCGAAGCCACAGCACCGCCGAGCGCGCAGGCCGGGCCGGCCAGCGAGCTGCCGGCCAAGCCGACTCCGAGCGCCACGGCGAGCGCCGAGTTGCCGTCCGAGCCGGCAATTCGCATTCAGCCGCGCAAGACCCGCGCCTCCGCCGAGCCCGAGACGATTCCCTCCGACCCGCCTCCCTTCCTGGGGCCGGACAGCGCCGTCCGGGAGCCGGCGGCGGTGGAGAATCCAGCTGCCGATGCCAGTGCCATCGACGTGTCGGGAAGTCGGCAGCGCCCGCGCATCGACGTGGTCACGCCCCGTCACGGGCGCTCCCGCCTGGTGCGCAACGTGGCGGTCGGGAGCATCCTGCTCGCGGTGATCGGGTTGATCGCCGTGGCGGCCTTTCTCCTGCGCGACCGGCCCACGGATCTCCATGCCACCCCGTCGGACAGCCTGGCTGGAATCACCGAGGGCGGTGAGACCAAATACGCCGATCGGATCGGCGGCGAATCCCGGACCGACGATGGCGCCGTGCCCAGCCCGAATCCGACGGCTCCCGTCCAGGCCGCGCAGCAGCCCGATCTCGCCGTCGCGCAGCGCGCGGTGCTGTACGAGGAGAATACCGCCGGCGGCAATGCCCAGCCGGTGATCACGCCCGGCCGCGTGGTCTGGCGTCTGGAGAACGTCCCCGGCGAACAGGGACAGCCCCTCGAGACCGCAGTAAAGGCCAATGTCGAGTTTCCCACGGCGGGGCTGACCTTGGTTCTCACCCTGCGGCGCAATCTCGACGCGACGCTGCCGGCCTCCCACACGATCGAACTCGCCTTCACGCTCTCGGGGGCGGCGGGCGAGAAGCGGTCCGTCCAGGATATCGGCCTGCTTCAGGCCAAGGACGAGGAGGGTGCGCGGGGCTCACCGGTCTCCGGTCTGCCGGTGCGGGTGCGGGAAAACCTGTTCCTCATCGGACTGTCCTCCCTGCGCAGCGACATCGATCGCAACAACGACCTCCTTCTGCACCGGCCCTGGTTCGATCTCGCGCTCAAGTTCGCCTCCGGGCAGCGCGGAATCATCGCCCTCGAGAAGGGCGCGGCCGGCACCCAGGTTCTGCAGAAGGCGTTCGATCAGTGGCGTTGAAACCTCAAGGGCCGCGCCTAACCAGGCACTGCCCTTGGGTCATTGCGGAGCAAGAAATCAGGCGTGGGCATCGCTCCGTGGGGCCTCGCGGGTGGCGAGGTTGCGCTTGACCGCCTCCTGAATCTTCTCGAACGCCCGGACCTCGATCTGCCGCACGCGCTCGCGCGACACGCCGAACTCGCCGGATAGATCCTCCAGGGTGATCGGATCGTCCGACAACCGCCGCGCCTCGAAGATCCGGCGCTCGCGGGGATTGAGCACCGAGAGCGCGTCGCGCAGGGCCAGGAGCCGGTTCTGGCCCTCCTCCTCGCGCGCCAGGACGGTCTCTTGGCTCGGGCTGTTGTCCACCAGCCAATCCTGCCACTCGCCCTCCCCCTCCTCGCGCAGGGGCGCGTTGAGCGAGGTGTCGCCCGAGAGGCGGCGATTCATGTCGATCACCTCCTGCTCCGGCACGCCGAGCTTGACGGCGATCTGCGCCACCTGATCCGGCTTGAGGTCGCCCTCGTCCAGGGCCGAGATCCGACCCTTGGCCTTGCGCAGGTTGAAGAACAGCTTCTTCTGGTTGGCGGTGGTGCCCATCTTCACGAGGGACCAGGAGCGCAGGATGTATTCCTGGATCGCCGCCTTGATCCACCACATGGCGTAGGTGGCCAGACGGAAGCCCTTGTCCGGCTCGAAGCGCTTGACCGCCTGCATCAGGCCGACATTGCCCTCGGACACCACCTCGCCGATCGGCAGGCCGTAGCCGCGATAGCCCATGGCGATCTTGGCCACGAGACGCAGGTGGGAGGTCACGAGGCGATGCGCCGCCTCGCGGTCCCCTTTCTCTCGCCAATCCTTCGCGAGCGTGAACTCCTCGTTCGGCTCGAGCATCGGGAATTTGCGGATCTCGTCGAGGTAGCGCGAGAGGCCACCTTCGGTGGCGAGCACGGGCAATGCTCCGGCCATGGTCAACCCTCCTGGAACGGCCCCCCAAATGGGCGAGCCCCGATCGGTCCGTCGCTCCCTTGAGCCGACCATCCGATTCCCCATCTTGTAAGGGGAAACCGAACGGCCCGGAAGACGGTCCGTCATGCGTATCGGCGTCAACGCGCTGACGCCGCGTTGGGTCATGGGTGACACGAAAAGCCGCAAGCCGGAGTGCCGTTCCACACCCCCGTTCCCGGTCTGGCTCACCTGTCAGGGCTTGACCGTCGCGGCGGCGTCACGACGCCGGCACGGGCTCCCGCAGGGCCGCCCGCAGCCGCTCCAGGTCGGCGGGCAACGGACTCTCGAAGCGCAGGGTCTCGCCGGTGCGCGGATGCATGAAGCCGAGCACGCTGGCATGGAGCGCCTGCCGGCCGAGGGCGATCAGGGCCTCGCGCGCGGCGGGGCCGAGCAGGCTCGCCTTGGTCTTGAACGCGCCACCATAGACCGTGTCCCCGAGCAGGGGATGACCGCGATGGCTCAGATGCACGCGGATCTGGTGGGTCCGTCCGGTCTCCAACTCGCAGCGCAGCAGGGCGGCCGTGGCGTTCGGGTCGGCGACCTCCTCCACCCGATAATGCGTGATGGCATGCCGCCCCGCATCGGGGCGGACCACGGCGATCTTCTCCCGATTGCGCTGGCTGCGCGCGAGATTCGCGTCGATGGTGCCGAGGCGCGGCTCCGGGACCCCCCACACGAGAGCCTGGTAGGCCCGTTCCAGAGGACCGCTGCGGCCGTGATCGGCGAATTGAAGCGTGAGCCCCTTATGGGCGACGTCGTTCTTGGCGACCACCAGGAGGCCGCTCGTGTCCTTGTCGAGGCGATGCACGATGCCGGGCCGGCGCACCCCGCCGATCCCCGAGAGCGAGGCGCCGCAATGGGCGAGGAGAAAGTTGACCAGGGTGCCGGATTCGTGGCCGGGGGCCGGATGCACCACCAGGCCCGCCGGCTTGTCGATCACGATCAGGTCGTCATCCTCGTAGGTCACCGCGAGGGTGACGGATTCGGCCACCGGCGCGGCGTCCACCGCCTCGGGAATCGTCACCGCGAGTTCGGCTCCCGGCCCCACCTTCACCGAGAGGTCGCGGCACACCTGCCCGTCCCGGAGAACCTGGCCTGACCGGATCAGATCCTGCAACCGCGAGCGCGACACGTCGGGGAAAGCGCGCGCCAGCGCCCGGTCTAGGCGCTCCGGCTCGCTATCGTCGCCGAGCGTCGCCCGGCGTTCCATCGATTCCTGCAAGGAATGGCCCCTCGTTTCAAAAACGTCCGACGCGGATCGAACCGCCAAATTGGCACTTGTCGACCTGCGCGACCGTCGCTATACGATCGCACATCGGCCGGGAAGCACCGATCGCAGCGGCGATCGAGCGAAAATCTCTCATGTTTCCATCATCAGATCGCGATGATGGGACGAAGGGACAGACCGGACGATAACCGCGCCCATCGTCTAGCGGTTAGGACAGGTCCCTCTCACGGATCAGACCGGGGTTCGATTCCCCGTGGGCGCGCCAATCCATTTGCTCCATGAATCATCATTTGT
>JAKONB010000332.1 GCA_022702195.1 Beijerinckiaceae bacterium
TCCCGAAATTGTGGTGCAGGCGCGTTTCGGTGGAGTGGCCCTTCTCCTGGCCGATGACGCAGACGGCCCGGCCCTGGAACCGTCCGAAGCCGGCGACGATGGCGGCTTCCTCCCCGAAATGCCGGTCGCCGGCCAGGGGTGTGAACTCGGTGATGAGATCGGCGCAGTAATCGATGAAATGCGGCCGCTGCGGGTGCCGGGCCACCTGGGTCTTCTGCCACGGGGTCAGCGAGGCGTAGATCTCCGACAGGGCGGCGGCGGCCTTGGCCTCGAGCCGGCCGACCTCCTCACTGATCGAGACGGCGCCGTCGCGGGCGCCCACCGCCTTCAATTCCTCCACCTTCGCCTCGAGTTCGGCGACCGGCTTCTCGAAGTCGAGGTAGGAGCGCATCACCGTCATGGGTCGCAAGATCCTCAAAGTCCGTCGGCGGAGCGTCGTGGCGCGCCAACGCGATGCGGCCGCGGCCGCAGACGATTGGTCGGGGGGTGTTGGCGAAGGTGGCTGCCCTGTCAACCGCCGGGCGGCCGTGGCGGGTGCGATCCGACGCCGGTCTCTGCCCCGCGCCACGGAGCCGTGCGCGAGACGTTGTGCCGTCGCCGTCATCGCGGCGGTCGAGGTCACCTTGCCGTTCGGGCCGGGGCTCACGATGATAAACCCGCCGTGTTTTCACGTGAATCGGCCGAAGCGCGGGGCCGGACGGCGCCATCGGCCGGTCCCGGAACGCTTCCCCCGGAGGACATCATGATTCTGCAATCCAAGACCGCCGTCGTCACCGGTTCCACCAGCGGCATCGGGCTGGCCTATGCCCGCGCCTTCGCCAAGGAGGGCGCCAACGTCGTCATAAACGGTTTCGGCAAACCGGAGGACATCGAGCGGGAGCGCAGCGGGATCGAGGCGGAGTTCGGCGTGAAGGCGGCCTATTCGCCGGCGGACCTCACCAAGCCCGCCGAGATCGAGGGGCTGATCCGCTTGGGCGAAGAGACCTTCGGCTCGGTGGACGTGCTGGTGAACAATGCCGGCGTGCAGTTCGTCTCGCCGCTCGAGGATTTTCCGCCTGAGAAGTGGGAGCAGATCATCGCCCTCAACCTGTCCTCGGCCTTCTACACCATGCGGGCGGCGATTCCCGGCATGAAGGCGCGCAAATGGGGGCGGATCATCAACACCGCCTCGGCGCATTCGCTGGTCGCCTCGCCGTTCAAGTCGGCCTACGTGGCAGCCAAGCACGGCATCACCGGCCTGACCAAGACGGCGGCGCTGGAACTCGCCACCCACGGCATCACGGTGAATTGCATCTCGCCGGGCTATGTCTGGACGCCGCTCGTGGAGGCGCAGATCCCCGACACGATGAGGGCCAGGGGCCTGACCAAGGAGCAGGTGATGAACGACGTGCTCCTGGCGGCGCAGCCGACCAAGGAGTTCGTGACGGTGGCGCAGGTGGCCGCCCTGGCGGTGTTCCTGTGCTCGAACGGAGCCAGTCAGATCACCGGCAGCAACATCCCGATGGATGGCGGCTGGACCGCCCAGTAGCTCTCGGAGAAAGGCGCGACGGACCCCGGGCCGGGTCCGTCGCGGGGTGGTCGGCCGATCAGCGGCGGCTGTGCAGCAGCAGGGCGAGGCCGTAGCCCACGGCGCCGGCGATGAGCAGGGCGATGAACGGGTTCTCCTCGACGCGGGCTTCCACAGCGCGGGTGCCATCGCGCAGATAGGCGCCGCCGCGATCCGAGACGCGCTCGTAGGCGTCGCCCGCATAGTCGCTCACGTTGTCGGCGACATCGCGCAGGCCGTCCTTGGCCTGACCGTAGACCTCCTGGGCGCGGCCCTGGGCCTCGCGGTAGCGCCCCTCGACGGAATCGCGGTTGGACCCGGCGATATCGCCCACCGCGCCCTGCACCTTGCCGCCGAGATCCTTGGCGGCGCCGACGATGCGATCCGTATCGACCATGGTGTTCTCCTCGTGGATTTCGACGCTGTGGGCGGGTCGCCGTGTCGGCGGACCCGTGCGTCGGACGATCACAGAACGCCCGAGATCGGATTGCGCACCGCCGCAGCGCGAATTTTAAGCGGCGGGGCCCGGCGCGCGCAGGCGTGCCCGGAGCAGGAGCAGGCGCGCGACCGCGCAGCAGGCCATCGGCAGGCACGCGTCGGCACGGTTCTGGCGGCGGCCCTGGCCCACGGGCCGGGGCTTGCGGGGCACCGGCGGGATGTGGAGGAACAGCACCGGCAGGCCCGTGGCCAGGGCGCGGTAATAGGCGGCGTTGCAGAGGTAGCGTCCGGCCTCCTGCGACCGGATGGCAGCGACGCCGTTGCGGCGCAGGGCGGGCAGCGCCGGCGCCGCCACCGGGGAGCGCCGCTCCGCCGGTCCCTCCGGATCGAGAGCGAGCGTGCCGGCGATCCGGCCGGAGGCGTCCGGGAACAGCCGGCTCGCCCGGTTGCGGGCGCGGGCCTCCACCCGGACGTGTCTGGCGCGGGTCGCGACGCCGATCATCAGGATGGCGGCCGGCCCGGCGGCCAGGGCCGGCTCCAGCTCGGTGGGGATCGCCGCGTAGGCGGTGGTGAGGACACGCACGCGCAGGCGCCCGCCGGTGAGCGCCTTCAGGCGGGGCATCCCGCCGAGCCGGCGCGCCAGCACGCCGCTCGGATTGGCCGGCATGCCGGGGAAGGGGCCGAACCCGGTGACGAGGAGGTGCCCGCCGCTCACAGTCCGATCAGGGTGGCGATGGCCTCCGCGCCGGCGGCGGGGGAGGATTCGCCCCGCGCCACCCCGGCCTCGGCCTCGGCCGTCTGGCGGCGCACCTCCGCCGAGCCGACGAGGCGCTGGTGCAGGCGCTCGTGGACCAGAGCCCACATCCACTTCACGTCCTGCGCCCGGCGCTTGCGGGCGATCTCGCCGGTGGCGGTGAGCTTGTTGCGGTGGTCGACCACCCGCTCCCACATCCCGTCGAGCCCCTTGTTGTTGAGGCCCGAGATCGTCACCACCGGGGGCGTCCAGGTGGAACTCGGCGCCGCCAGGATGTGGAGCGCGGCGCGGTATTCGGAGGCCGCCGCGCTGGCCCGGCGCTCGCCCTCGCCATCGTCGGCCTTGTTGACCGCGATCATGTCGGCGAGCTCGATGATGCCCTTCTTGATGCCCTGCAGCTCGTCGCCGGC
>JAKONB010000346.1 GCA_022702195.1 Beijerinckiaceae bacterium
GCGACATGGACGTCTCGGTCCTCGACGAGAAGCCCGCCGGGCGCCAGCCCATCGTCACCCGCCTCGTCTCCACCGAGCGGCTCGACGAGGTGGTGGCGGCCCTCGGCCGGGCGCTCGCCGCCGGGGACCGGGTCTACTGGATCTGCCCCCTGGTGGCCGAATCCGAGTTCGTCGACCTCGCCGCCGCCGAGGAGCGCTTCGACGATCTGCGCCACAGCTTCGGCGACGCGGTCGGCCTGATCCACGGCAAGATGCCGGGACCCGACAAGGACGCCGCCATGGCGCGCTTCTCCGCCGGGATTACCAAGATCCTGGTCTCCACCACCGTGGTGGAGGTGGGCGTCGACGTGCCGGAGGCGACCATCATGGTCATCGAGCATGCCGAGCGGTTCGGGCTGGCCCAGCTCCACCAGCTGCGCGGCCGGGTCGGGCGCGGCGCCAAGGCCTCCACCTGCCTGCTGCTCTATCGCGGCCCCCTGGGTCAGGTCTCGCGGGCGCGCCTCGAGACGATGCGCGAGACCGAGGACGGCTTCCGCATCGCCGAGGAGGATCTGCGCCTGCGCGGCGAGGGCGAGGTGCTGGGCACACGGCAATCGGGTCTGGCCGCCTTCCGCCTCGCCAGCCTGGAGACCGATGCGGAGCTGCTCCAGGTGGCCCGCGACGACGCGCAGCTCGTGGTGCAGCGCGATCCCGGCCTGCGGAGCGAGCGCGGCCAGGCGCTCCGGGTGCTGCTCTACCTGTTCGAACGCGACGCCGCGATCCGGCTGCTCGGCGCCGGATAGAGCCTCGTCCCGAAAGGTGGTTTCCGGCTTTCGGCGAAAGACGATGCTCCAACAGGACCTTCGAGCCTCGTCCCGAACGGTGGTTGCCGGCTTTCGGAAAGAGACGATGCGCAGACGAGAACCCGGCGCGGCGTCCGGGATCCTGTTTCCCAGGACGCCGCCCTGGCCACCGCAGGCGATTTGGTGAGCCGTCTCATGAACTTGTCGTCAATCTCGCCCCGTGTAGCCCTGTCGGCGTGGGGACGAGATGACGGCGATGTGGAGCGAGATCCGGAGCGACGCGGCCGCGTTGATCGAGCGCTGGCAGGCGGCCCGGCAGGTGGGGGAGGACATCCCCTCCTACGCCGCGATGGTGCTCGGCAATCTCGGCCGGCATGCCGATGACGCGATCCTGATCACCACCCGGGCCGGGCGCCCCCAGGACATCCTCTGGGCCGGGACCCGGTTCATGGCCTGGCTTCGCCGCGACGGCGTCACCCCGGAGGCGGGCCGGCTCGCCGTGGCGGAGCTGACGGAGGACGTGCAGGAGCCGATGCGCGAGGTCGTCGCGCGCGCCCTCGCCCTGCAGGGGCCGGCCCGCAGCCGTTGCGACCGCGTCTTCGACGGGATCGTCACCACCACCGAGTTCCTCGGGCTGCCCCTCGCCCATGCGGGCGACGATCCGCTCGTGCTCCTCGGCCTCGCCGGCGCCCCGGCCCGCTACGACCTCGTCAAGGCGATGTTCGGCGCCACCGACCAGGGGATGCTCGCCCTGAGCACCCTCCGGACCTCCGACGGAGAGGTGACGGACTTCAAGATCGTCGCGGCCAACGAGGGCGCGGCCCGGCTGCTCGGATGCGCGATGTCGGGCCTGCAATGGCAGCGCCTGAGCGCCGTGGCCCCGGGCTTCGTGGAGGCCCAGGCGCTGGGGCGCCTGCTCGGCGTCATCGCGGCCGAGGGCCGCGACGTCTTCGAACTGAGCGTGCCGACGGCGGACGGGCGCGACCTGTATCTCAAGATCGAGGCGGGCTGCATCGGCGACCTGCTCGCCCTGACCTTCGTCGATGTCGGCGACCTCAAGGTCCGGGAAGCTTCGGCGCGCCTCCTGTTCGAGAACAATCCGCTGCCCATGTGGCTGGTCGATCAGGGCAGCCTCGCCTTCGTGGCCGTCAACGACGCCGCCCTGGTCCATTACGGCCACGACCGGGACACCTTCCTGCGGATGACGCTCGCCAACCTCGAGGTCGATTCCCCGCAGGGCGCCGTGGGCGTCTTCGGACCCGCCGCCCCGCGCGTCCACCGTCGGGCGGATGGCAGCCGGATCGAGGTCAACCTCTTCGAGCGCGTCCTCGATTTCCACGGCCGCTCCGCCGTGCTGACGGCGATCATCGACGTGACCGAGCAGCGGCGGGCCGAGGCGCGCATCGCCCACATGGCCCATCACGACGCGCTCACGGGCCTGCCCAACCGCGTCCTGTTCCGCGCGCGGCTCGGCGAGGCGATCGCGCGGCTGCGCGAGACCGGACGGGGCGCGGCCCTGCTCTGCCTCGATCTCGATCACTTCAAGAGCGTCAACGACACCCTGGGGCATTCCGCCGGCGACGACCTGCTGCGCCACGTATCCGCGCGCCTCCTCGGATGCGTGGCGGGCCGCGACGGTGTCGGGGGCGACGTCGTCGCCCGCATGGGCGGCGACGAGTTCGCGATCCTGCTGACCGGCGACCCGGAGCCCGAGCCGATCCGGCGCCTGTCCGAGCGCATCGTCGAGGCCCTGGGCCAGGCCTTCACCCTCGCCGGCCAGCAGGTGCGCGTCGGGACGAGCATCGGCATCGCGGTGCTGCCGCGGGACGGAACCGATCCCGATCACCTCCTGCGCAACGCCGATCTCGCCCTGTACCGCGCCAAGGCCGCCGGCCGGAACACCCATTGCTGGTTCGAGACGGCGATGGAGGCCGGAATCCAGACCCGTCAGGCCCTCGAGCGCGACCTGCGGGCGGCCTTGGCCGCCGGAGACCTGGAGGTTCATTACCAGCCGGTCCAGGCGGCGGAATCCGGGCGGCTCACCGGCTTCGAGGCCCTGCTGCGCTGGCACCATCCGCAACGCGGCTTCGTCGCGCCGGCCGAGTTCCTGCCGCTCGCCGAGGAGACCGGACTCATCGGACCGGTCGGCGCCTGGGTCCTGCGCCAGGCCTGCACGGAGGCGGCAGCCTGGCCCGCCGGGATCCGGGTGGCGGTGACCCTCTCGCCGGTCCAGTTCCGGGATGGCGGCCTCGCGGCGACGGTGGGCGAGGTTCTGGCCGCCACCGGCCTCGCCCCCGGGCGCCTCGAACTCGAGATCCCCGCATCCGTCCTGCCCGCCGGGAGCGAGGCCACGCTCGCCACCCTGCATCGGCTGCGGGCGCTCGGCACCCGCATCGCCCTGGACGATTTCGGCACCGGCTGCTCGTCCTTGGGCGATCTGCGCACGTTTCCCGTCGACCGGATCAAGATCGCCCCCTCGTTCGTGAGCGAGATGGGGACCCACCCGCCATCGGCGGCCATCGTCCGGGCGATCATCGGCCTCGGCACCAGCCTCGGGATCGCCGTCACCGCCGAGGGGATCGAGACCCGGACGCAGGCGGCGCGCCTGTGCGCCGCCGGATGCGGCGAGGTCCAGGGCCTCCTGTACGGCCAGCCGATGCGGGCGGCCCAGGCGCGGCAGCGGATCCTCGGCGTCGATCCCGATTCCCTCCGGCGTCTCAGCGCCTGATCGGGGCTCCGCCCGATCGCCGCGCAGGCCCGATCAGGCATCCACGGCGGTGGGGGGCTTCACGGGCGTGCCCTGGGGGGCGTCCTGGAGACCGTCATGCGTCGCCCGCAGGGTCGCGGCCATCGCGTGGACCTTGCCCTGGGGATCGTCGGGCTGGATCACGCCCGCCGACATGACGAGCTTGGCCGCGTCGTCGACGCTCATGCTCACCTCCACGATGTCGGCGCGCGGCAGGTAGAAGAAGAAGCCCGTGGTGGGGTTGGGGGCGCAGGGCAGGAACACGCCCACATGGTCGCCGCCCGGCGCCAGGGCGTTCTGCACGTCCGGCGCGGCGGGGGCCGACAGGAACACCACCGACCACGTCCCCTTCACGGGGAATTCCACCAGGCCCACGGTGCGGAACGAGGTGCCGTTGGCCGAGAACAGGGTCTCGAAGATCTGGCGCAGCCCCTTGTAGAGGCCCGAGATGACGGGCGTGCGGGCGAGCAGCACCTCGCCGAACTCGATGACGCTGCGGCCCACCAGGTTGGCGGTGAGGAAGCCCAGCAGGGTCACCGCCAGAAAGGCGATGACGAGCCCGAGACCGGGGATCGAGAACGGCAGGTAATGGTCCGGCAGGTAGCTCTGCGGCACCAGGGGCTTCACCCAGCCGTCGATGAGGCTGATGAACCACCAGGTGATGTAGATGGTGATGGCCAGCGGCCCCGACACGATGATGCCGGTGAGGAAGTAGGTGCGCAGGCGGCCCCGCACGCTCACCCGGGTGCGGGTGCCCGTGGGGTCCGGCGGGTCCGGGATCGGGGGAAGGGTTGGCGCCACGGATGCACTTTCGTCCGCCGGGGAGCGGCGCGCGGGGATCATCGGCCGAGGGACGGCCCCTCCCAGAGAGGTAACGGCTGCGCTGCGAACCCTCAAGGGCTCGCCGGTATGGGGCGGCGGGGGCGTTGCCGCCCCATCGGGATCAGGCCCGGCCCAGCAGGGTGAGCCACGCGATGGTGGTGAAGGGGGCCAGCAGGGTCGAGACCAGCAGCGAGGCCGCCACCAGCCCGGTCTCGGCCTTGTAGCGCACGGCGAGCAGGTAGGCGTTGATCCCCACCGGCATGGCGGCGAACAAGGTCGCGACCCCCGCATAGGCCGGCGGCATGGTGAAGACCCGGGTCGCCAGCAGCCAGACCACGAGGGGATGGATCACCAGCTTCAGGACCGCGATCACCAGGGCGCCCGGCAGGTCGAACAGCAGGCGGTAGCGCTTGAGGCCGGCGCCGAGCGCGATGAGCGCGCAGGTGGAGGCGGTGCCGCCGAAGGCGTCGATCAGCGACTTGGCGATGCCCCCCGGCACGATGCCGCCGGCCTTCATCAGCATGCCGACGAAGAGCGCCCCGAAGATCGGGTTCTTGGCGAGCGTGAGCCCGAGGCCGCGCAGGCGCTGGGCCAGGGTGCGGTCGCCCTCGGCCTCGATCAGGAAGGTGGCGCAGCCCATCATCAGCGGCAGGTGGACGGCGAGCAGCAGGAAGAGCGGAAAGGCCCCCGCCTCGCCATAGGCCTGCAGGATGGTCGGCACGCCGACGAAGATGGTGTTGGACTGGCTCGCGGCGAAGCCGTGCAGGATCGCGCCCGGCCGGCCGATCCCCGCCCGCCGCGCGGCGATCCACGAGCCGGCGATCCACGACACCCCGGCCCCGCCGAAATAGGCGATCCAGTACGACCAGGTGATCTCCCCCGTCAGGCCCGGCCGGGTCAGCGTCCCGATGATCAGGGCCGGCACCGCGATGGCGAACACGTATTCGGACAGGCCGTCGCTGACCCGGTCGGACAGCAGGCCGGCGATGGCGGCGCCCCAGCCGACCAGGATGATCCCGAAGATCGGCGCGATGATCGTGACGGCGTTCACGGGGACGTGGCCCGCAGGCGGGCCAGCAGGGCCTCGTCGGCATAGCCGTCCGGGACCGTGCCGGCTCCCGCCTGGAAGGCCCGGATGGCGGCCCGGGTCCTGGGGCCGATCTTGCCGTCGATCCCGCCGGCGGAATGGCCGCGCTGCTCCAGGAGGGTCTGGAGTTCGGTGCGTTCCGGGTTGGTCAGGGGCCGGTCGCCGCGCGGCCAGTCCCGGGTGAAGGCGGGCGCCCCGCGCAGGCGGTCCGAGAGGTGCGCCACCGTCAGCCCGTAGGCCAGTGCGGTGTTGTAGCGCAGGATGACCCGGAAGTTCGGCAGGAGCAGGAAGGCCGGCCCCCGCGCCCCGGCCGGCACCACCAGGGTGGCCCGCCGGGTCTCGTCCGCCCCGGGGCGGGGCCGGGCCGGCACCACGCCGAGATTCCGCCATTCGGACAGGCTGCGCTCGGTGGTCTCGTCGGCCAGGGCGTGGTCGAACCCTTCGGGCAGCAGCACCTCCTCGCCCCAGGCCTCGCCCGGGCGCCAGCCCATCGTCCTGAGGTAGTTCGCCGTGGAGGCGAGGGCGTCCGGCACCGAGGTCCAGATGTCGCGCCGTCCGTCCCCGTCGAAATCCACCGCATGGGCGTCGTAGACCGTCGGCATGAACTGGGTGTGGCCCATGGCGCCGGCCCAGGAGCCGGTGAGGCGTTCGGGCGGCGCGTCGCCGCGGGCGAGGATGCCGAGCGCCGCCAGCAACTCGGTGCGCCAGTAATCGGCGCGGGTATCGTCGCCGCAGGCGAGGGTCGCCAGGGAGCGCACCACCGGGCGCACGATGCCGGCATCCTCCAGCACCGTGCCGTAATGCGATTCGACGCCCCAGAAGGCCACGAGGGTGTCACGGTCGACCCCGTAGCGCGCCTCGATCCCGTCGAGCACCGTCGCCCAGTCCCGCAGCTTGCGCTGGCCCTCGGCGATCCGCGCCGCGTCGATCGTGGCGTCGAGATAGGCCCAGATCGGCTTGACGAATTCCGACTGGTTCCGGGTCGCCGCGAGCACGGCCGGGTCGGCCGACAGGCCGGAAAGCTGCGCGTCGATCACGCCCTGGGACACGCCGCGTGACCGTGCCGCGGTGGCGATGGCGTCGCGGCATTCCGCGAAGGTTGGCCGCTCCGGCGGGGGGGCGGGCGACGGGGGCGCTTGCCCGGCGGCCCCAGCCGCCGAG
>JAKONB010000384.1 GCA_022702195.1 Beijerinckiaceae bacterium
CCGTAGAAGATCGAGTTGGCCCCGGCGAGGAAGCACAGGATCTGCGCCTCGCGGGTCAGGTCCTTGCGGCCGGCGCTGAGGCGGACCCGGGCGCGGGGCATCACGATGCGGGCGGTGGCGCACATGCGCACGAGATCGAGCGGATCCACCGGCGGGCGCTCCTCCAGCGGCGTGCCCTCCACGGCCACGAGGGCGTTGATCGGCACGCTCTCGGGATGGGGGGCGTGGTTGGCCAGGACCTGCAGCATCGCGGCCCGGTCCGTCACGCCCTCGCCCATGCCGACGATGCCGCCGCAGCACAGGCCGATGCCGGCATCGCGAACGTTCTGCAGGGTCTCGAGCCGGTCGGCGTAGGTGCGGGTCGAGATGATGTCGCCGTAGAAATCGGGGCCGGTGTCGAGGTTGTGATTGTAGGAGGTCAGGCCGGCCTCGGCGAGGCGGCCGGCCTGGCCCGGGGTCAGCATGCCGAGGGTGACGCAGGCCTCCATGCCCATGCCGCGCACGCCCCGGACCATGGCCAGCACCGCGTCGAATTCCGGCCCGTCCTTGGGCTGGCGCCAGGCGGCGCCCATGCAGAAGCGGTGCGCGCCCGCCGCCTTGGCGGCGGCGGCCTCCTTCAGCACGGCCTCCACCGGCATCAGCCGCTCGCGGGGCACGCCGGCCTCCTTGTGGTGGGCCGATTGCGGACAATAGGCGCAATCCTCCGGGCAGCCGCCGGTCTTGATCGACAGGAGGCTCGCCCGCTGGATGTCGGCCGGGTCGTTATGGGCGCGGTGCACCTGCGCGGCCCGGAACACGAGGTCGAGCAGCGGCAGATCGTGGATCGCCTGGATCTCCGCCACGGTCCAATCGTGGCGGATCGACGGGGCTTGCGCGGCGGGGAAGGGGGCCAGGGTCTCGCTCATGGCCCCATGAGGCGAATCTCCGCCCAAAAATCAAGACGCCCCTCGCCGAGCATCGAGCCGCCGCGCGCCAATCCGAGCCGCCGCGCGCCGGCTCAGGGCCGCCGCGCCGCAACGTCAGTGGGTCGGCTCGCCCGCCGCCACCTTGGCGGTCCAGTCGTCGAAGGCCAGCACCTCCTGGCGCTGCTCGCCGAGCCCGGCGATCCCGAGGGTGACGACGTCGCCGTTCTTGAGGAAGCGCTGGGGCTTGCGGCCCATCCCGACGTCGGGCGGGGTGCCGGTGGTGATCACGTCCCCGGGCTCCAGCATCATGAAATGCGACAGGTAGGCGACGATCTGCGGCACGTCGAAGATCATCGTCGCGGTGGAGCCGGTCTGCATGCGCGCGCCGTTCACGTCGAGCCACATCGCCATGTCCTTGAGGTCCGGGATCTCGTCGAGGGTGACGAGCCAGGGGCCGAGGGGTCCGAAGGTCGGGCAGCCCTTGCCCTTGGTCCAGGTGCCGCCGCGCTCGAGCTGGTATTCGCGCTCCGAGAGATCGTTGCACAGGCAGAGACCCGCCACGTAGGAGAGGGCCTCGTTGGCGTGGACGTAGGAGGCGCGGGCGCCGATCACGATGGCGAGTTCCACCTCCCAATCGGTCTTGGCGGAGCCCTTGGGCAGGATCACCCGGTCGTTCGGCCCGGCGATGCAGGACGGCGCCTTGTTGAACACGATCGGCTCGGCGGGAATCTCCGCGCCGATCTCGGCGGCGTGGTCGGCGTAGTTCAGGCCGATGGCGATGAAGTTGCGGGTGGCGCCGACGCAGGGGCCGAGCCGGGTCTCCGGCGGGAGCAGCGGCAGCGAGGCCGGATCCAAGGCCCGGATGCGTTCGAGGGTCTCCCGCGCCAGGGCCGGGCCGGCCCAGTCGCGCACCAGCCCCGACAGGTCGCGCAATCCGCCCCGGGCATCGATGAGACCGGGCCGCTCATCGCCGCTCGCGCCGTGCCGAACGAGTTTCATGGTGTCATCCCTCCGCGCCGTGATCCGACCCGCACATCGGGCGATCCCTTCGGCGAGGCAAGTCCTCCTCTCACGAAGCCCTCCTCTCACGAAGCGCTCCTCCTACGAAGCGCTCCTCCTACGAAGCGCTCCTGCCGCGAAGTCCCCCTCGATCCGGGCGGCGAGCGTCGCAAAAAAGTGACAGGCCGGCGCGGAACCATCCGGAGACGCATTTTTCCGCCCGGCGCCGCCGCGCCAATACAGACAGTTCAGATATGAACCAATCTTCCACCCGCGCCGCGAATTCCTGCGCGGCATAGCGATATCATGCATCATTCCGACTATCGAAATGGAAATCCAATATAGCCACCACTAATGTGCGGGTATTGCGAAGTCAGGGCAAACACGGCATCGTGATCGTCAAGGTGGCGGCCGGGTCGACGCGGACTTGGACAATCAATCACCGCAGACCGGGGGAGGGGATCATGAGCGGGACCATCAGAGGCATCGCGCGGGCGGGCATCGGCCTCGCCCTCCTGGCCGGGAGCGCGGGCACGGCGCAGGCGGGGGCCTTCGGCCTGCGCGAGCAGAGCACCGAGGCGCAGGGCCAGGCCTTCGCCGGCGCGGCTTCGGGAACCGGCGGCGTCTCGTCGATGTTCTGGAACCCCGCCACGGTGACGATGCGTCCGGGCTGGGTTACGGAGCAGAACCTCACCTATCTCAACCCGCAGGGCCGCATCCGGACGCAGCCCGGCACCAATCCGGCCTTCGCGGGCCTCGGCGACAGCGGCGATATCGGCCAGGGCGCCGTGCTTCCGGCGGGGGCCACCTCCTATCAGCTCACCGACCGGGTCTGGATCGGCATCACCAGCGGGGCGCCGTTCGGCCTCACCACGAAGCCCCGCGACACCTGGGCCGGCGAACTCTACGGGCGCTCGAACCGGATCTTCACCCTCGCCTTCAATCCGGTGATCGGCTTCAAGGTCAACGATTGGCTGTCTGTGGCGGCCGGCCCGAACATCGAGTATTTCCGCCTGACCCTGCGCCAGGCGGTGCCGCTGCCGATCAATCCGGCCGGGCTGCCGAGCAGCTTCCTCAAGGGCGAATCCTGGGGCGTCGGCTTCACGGCGGGCGCGCTGATCACACCGGCGGCGGGCACCACGATCGGCGTCGGCTACCGCTCCTCCGTGCATCACGACCTCGACGGCTCCATCGGCCTGCCGATCCCGGCGCTCGCCGCCCTCGGCGGCCAGGTGCGGGCCAACCTGAACACCCCCGAGAAGGTGAGCGTCGGCCTCACCCAGGCGATCTCCCCGGTGGCGCGGGTGAGCTTCGGCTTCGAGTGGGACAACTGGACCCGGCTCGGCACGATCGGCATCGTCTCGAAGACCCGCGGCGTGCCGGTGAGCGTCCTGCCGCTCAACTACAAGGACGGGTTCACCTATTCCATCGGCGGGGAATACGATTGGTCGCCGGCCCTCACCCTGCGCGCCGGCCTCGCCTACGAGGAATCCCCCATCGACAACACCAACCGCTCCGTGCGGCTGCCCGACAGCGACCGGGTGAACCTCTCGATCGGCGCCGGCTATCGCTGGAGCGAGAAGCTGACCCTGAACGTCGCCTATTCGCACCTCTTCCTCGACAAGGGCCGCATCCGCGCGGGCGCCGGGCAGGATTACAACGTCCAGAACATCGCCTTCGCGGGCCTGGCCGACGGCAGCGTCGACATCGTCTCGGTGGGCTTCCGCTACGTCTTCGGCGAGCCGGCGGTCGCCGCCCCGGCGCCGCTGGTCCGCAAGTACTGAGGCGCGCCACCTCACACGTCTTGGAAGGCAGGCCGGGACGCCGCGGGGCGATCCCGGCCTTGTGCGGTCCAACGCTCCCGATGGATCGTCACGGACGATCGGGCGCGGACGCTCAGGCCTTCATCCGCACATAGGTGCCGGGCGCCGGCCCAAGGGAGGGGAGGCCGCCCTCTCCCGGGACCCGGGCCGGGACGCGGGCGGGGGCCTGCCGCTCCAGCCAGGAGAACCAGTAGGGCCACCACGAGCCCTTGTTCTCGGTGGCCGCCGTGACCCATTCCTCGAACCGCCCCGTGGCGGGGCCGCCGGTCCAGAACCCGTATTTCGGCTTGGCCGGCGGGTTGACCACCCCGGCGATGTGCCCGGATCCGGCCATGACGTAATCCACCGGGCCGCCGAACTTGGACGACCCCTCGAACACCGACAGGGCCGGGGCGATGTGGTCCTCGCGGGTGGCGAGGTTGAAGATCGGGATCTTGACCTTCTTCAGGTCGAGCCGGACGTTGCCGAGGACCATCTTCCCCCGCGCGAGGTTGTTCTCGAGGTAGCAGTTGCGCAGGTAGAACGAGTGGTTGGCCGCCGGCATCCGGGTGGCGTCGGCGTTCCAGTAGAGCAGGTCGAACGGCGTGGGCGCCTTGCCCTTCACGTAATTGTTGACCACGTAGGACCAGATCAGGTCGTTGGGCCGCAGCATGTTGAACGCCGTGGCCATGCCCGAGCCTTCGAGGTAGCCGCGCTTGCTCATGCGCGCCTCGATGAGCTTGATCTGCTCCTCGTCGGCGAACACCTTCAGGTCGCCCGCATGGGTGAAGTCCACCTGCGTGGTGAGGAAGGTGGCGCTCTTGATCCTTTGGTTGCCGGTGGCGGCCTGCGTCGCCAGGGTCACGGCCAGCAGGGTGCCGCCGACGCAATACCCGGCCGCCGCGACCTCGTTCTCGCCGGTGGCGACCCCGATGGCGTCGATCGCCGTCTCGATGCCCTCGCGCATGTAGCTCTCGAAATCCTTGTCGGCATGGCGCTCGTCGGGATTGACCCACGAGATGCAGAACACCGTCAGGCCCTGGCCGACCATCCAGGCGATGAGGCTCTTGGACGGGTTGAGATCGAGGATGTAGTATTTGTTGATCCACGGCGGCACGACGAGGAACGGCCGCTTGAGCACCGTCTCGGTGGTGGGCGCGTATTGGATCAGCTCCATCAGCTCGTTGCGGAACACCACCTCGCCCGGGGTCACCGCCACGTTGACCCCCACCTCGAACCCCGCATCGGGGTTGGTCTGGCGCACGCGCAGCTGGCCCTTGCCGGCCTCGATATCCTCCGCCAGCATCTTCATGCCGCGCACGAGGTTGGCGCCGTTCTCCTCCAGCGTGTGCCGGATCAGCTCGGGGTTGGTCAGCACGAAGTTCGAGGGGGAGACCGCCCCGGAGATCTGTCGCAGGTAGAACTGCGCCTTGTGCCGGGTGTGCTCGTCGATCCCCTCGGCCTCGTCCACGAGCCCCTCGGCCCAGCGGCTGGTGATGAGGTAGCTCTGCTTGATGAAGTCGAACAGCGGGTTGGTGGACCATTCCGCGTGGGCGAAGCGGGTGTCCTTGGGCTCGGGCACCGCCACCGGCTCGGCCGGCTCGCCCTGGAGCCGCTGCCAGGTGGAGCCCCACAGGGCGATGAACGCCTCGCTGAGCTTGGCCTGCGCCTCCATGGTCCGCTTCGGGTCCGTCAGCCAGCGCTCGGCCACGGAGCCGAGGGTGCGGACCACGTCGTTCACCTCCTCGGGCGGCTCGGGCGGCGCCCGGACGAGGGCGACCGGGTCGGCGACCGGCTTCATGTAGACGGCGGCGGCGCGGCCGAATTGCTCGACGAGGAGGTTGGCGTTGCGCGACATCGCCTCGATGTCGAGCTTCGGCGTCGTCCGATCGGTCGTCACGCTGGCGTCTCTCCCTGATCGTCGGCCCGACGGACACGACCGCCGGTTGTGCCGGTCGGAGGCCCGAGCCTCGTTTCCGCCAAATTAACGCGTCATCCGAAGATTCCGCCAGCCCGCATCGCATGATCCCCGGCCGCCCCCCATGATCCGGCGCTACAGACTCGTCCGAATGTCGATGTTCACCGCCTGCGCGATCGGGATCGCGGGCTGCTCGGGCGATCTCAGCCCCATGCGGGCGATCTACGGCCCCGGCGGCGCCGGCTCGGTCACGGCCCCCGACTTCGTCGCCAAGTCCCGCAAGGAGGGCGGCGATTTCATGCCCGTGGGCGTCTCGGCTCCCAGCCGCCCGATCCGGGCGAAATCCTCCGAGGGCACCAAGTCCCTCGAGGCCGAACTCGAAGGCGCGCGCGGCCGCAACGAGGCCAAGGGCCGGGCCGCCGCCAGCGCGGGCAAGGCCACCGCACCGGCCAAGCCCGCCGCGCCGGTCAAGCCCGCCGCGCCGCCACCGCCGGAAGCCACGGCGCCCGCGCCGGGGGCTCCGGCCCAACAATAACGGTCGGCGTCGCGCCCCCGAAGTGTTAGACGGGGCGGCCACGTCAGATTGATGACAGCTTCGCGCGACGCATCGCGCGCCGATGGACATTGTGAAGGCCATGACCGACTTCCACCGCATCAAGCGCCTGCCGCCCTACGTGTTCGAGCAGGTGAACCGGATCAAGGCCGCCGCCCGCGCCAACGGCGCCGACATCATCGACCTCGGCATGGGCAATCCGGACCTCGACGCGCCGCGTCACGTCATCGCCAAGCTGGTGGAGACCGCCGGGCGTCCGCGCACCGATCGCTACTCCTCGTCCAAGGGCATCGCCGGCCTGCGGCGCGCCCAGGCGAACTATTACAAGCGCCGCTTCGGCGTGAGCCTGAACCCCGACACCCAGGTGGTGGCGACCCTGGGCTCGAAGGAGGGCTTCGCCAACATGGCCCAGGCGATCACCGCCCCCGGCGACGTGGTGCTGGTGCCCAACCCGAGCTATCCGATCCACGCCTTCGGCTTCCTGATGGCGGGGGGCGTGATCCGCTCCGTGCCGGCCGAGCCGACGCCGGCCTTCTTCCCGGCGGTGGAGAAGGCGATGCAGCACTCGATCCCCAAGCCGGTGGCGATCGTGGTGTGCTACCCGTCGAACCCGACCGCCTACGTGGCGAGCCTGGATTTCTACCGGGATCTCGTGGCCTTCGCCAAGCGCCACGAGATCATCATCCTGTCGGATCTCGCCTATGCGGAGGTCTATTTCGACGGCGAGCCGCCGCCCTCCGTGCTG
>JAKONB010000424.1 GCA_022702195.1 Beijerinckiaceae bacterium
ATGCGGGTCTCGAAGATTCTCGGAATCGGCTTCCTCGGGATGGGCGAGAAATACGTGGCGGTGCCCTTCGGGCTCCTGGCCTGGAATGTCGGCGACGTGCCGCTCACGACGGGTCCGACCTCCGTCGCCACTCCGGAGAACGCGGCGACGGTGGCCGAGGCCACCAAGGCCGGGCCGGAGACGATGCCGGGCGGCGACACGACCCGCGACGTGCTGGGCTCCGTCGAGGGGCAGCATAGCGGCCGGGTCACCGATGCGACGGGATCCACGCAAGCGCGGAAACCCGCCGGCGAACGCGCGACGGTGCTGGCGGGGGAGGCGGGCAACGATCCCGTGCGGGCGGAATTGCGCATGACCAAGGCCGAGCTCGCCGCCGCGCCTGCTTTCCGCTTCGACACGGCTCGGGGACGCCAGCCGTGAGCAAAGCCCGCCTCAGCCGGATCGTCTCCCTGTCCCCTCTGTTCCTCGCGGGATCCCTGGGCCGTGTCGTCGCTCAGGCGATGAACCCGGCGCCCCCGATCCCCGAGACCGGCCCGGCGGGCTCGAATTCCACCGCCAACACCCTGGCGGCGATGGACTTCAACTGGGTCTGGGGCAGCCTCGTGGTGATCGTCCTCGGGGCCGCCCTTTGGTACGGGGTGCGTCGGCGCCGGACGCGCTGACGTTCAGGGCTTGCCCGCGGCCGCGGCGCTCGGGAAGAACAATTGCTCGCCACCGATCTTGTAGGCGGCGATGGAGGCCTGTCCCTCCGGCGAGACCAGCCAGTCGATGAAGGCCTGTCCCTCCTTGGCCTTCACGGTGGGATGCTTGTCCGGATTGACCAGCATCACGCCGTAGGGGTTGAACAGGCGCTTGTCGCCCTCGACCAGGATGGCGAGGTCGCCGCGATTCTTGAACGACAGCCAGGTCCCGCGATCGGCCAGGATGTAGGCGTTGAGGGCGGAGGCGGTGTTCAGCGCCGGCCCCATGCCCTGCCCGACATCGCGGTACCAATCCCCCTTCACGGCGGCCAGGTCGATCCCGGCCTCCTTCCAGGCGCGCAGCTCGGCGCTGTGCGTGCCCGAGCGGTCGCCCCGCGACACGAAAGGCGCCTTGGCCGCTGCGATGTTCTGGAGGGCGGTGGAGATGTCCGCGCCCTTGGCGATGGCCGGATCGGTCTTCGGACCTGCCAGCACGAAGTCGTTATACATCACGTCGAAGCGCGCCTTGGCAAACCCCTGCGCGACGAAGGCATCCTCCGCCGCCCGGTCATGGACGAGGGCGACGTCGGCATCGCCCCGGCGCGCGGCGTCGAGGGCCTGGCCGGTTCCCAGCGCCACCACCTTCACGGCGATGCCGGTCTTGGCCTCGAAGGCCGGGAGTATGTGCTTGAACAGGCCGGATTGCTCCGTGGACGTGGTGGAGGCCACGACGATGGAGGCCGGCTCGGCGTGAGCCGGTTGGACCGGGGCCGGGGCGGCCGTGCCGAGAAGCGCGAGGAGACCGAGGGTCAGGAAGCCGCGGCGAGGGACGACCAAGGCATTTCTCCATCGAAATAGGCGCGCGCCTCGGGCGAGCGCGGGGACAGAAGGGTGGGGCGGGTCGGACCGTGCTCGACGGCGCGGCCCTTGGCCAGGACGATCACGTCGGCGGCGAGCCGCGTGACCGAAGCGAGGTTGTGGGAGACGAGCACCACCTTGGTGCCCTCCGCCGCCATCTCGCAGACGAGCGCTTCCACGCGCTCGGTGGCGCCGGGGTCGAGATTCGCCGTCGGCTCGTCGAGGAGCAGCAGGTCGGGCCGGGTCGCCCAGGCGCGGGCCAGGGCGAGGCGCTGCTGCTCGCCGCCGGAGAAGCGGGTGGCCGGGTCGGCGGCGCGGTGGGAGAGGCCGACGCGGGCCAGGGCGGCGCGCGTCCGCTCCGCGCGCTCGGCCCGGGGCAGCTTCAGGGGCGCGAGGCCCAGCGCGACGTTGGCGGCGGCGCTCGCCCGGATGAGAGACACCTTCTGGAACACGAAGGCGCGCCGTCCCGCGCCGCTGATATGGACGCGACCGCGCGTCGGGACCAGCAGACCGTCGATCACCCGCAGGGTCGCGCTCTTGCCCGCTCCGTTGGGACCCACCAGGGCGGTGATCCCGCCGGGCGGGATCGTCAGGGTGAGGCCGTCCAGGATCGTCGTCCCGTTGAGGACGAGGCCGACCTCCGTGAGGGTGATGCCCGCCACGCCGCTCACCCGTAGGCGCGGGCGGCGTGGCCGCGCAGGAGGGCGGCCATCGCGTTGACGACGATGACGAGACCGATGAGCACGAGGCCCAGCGCCAGGGCGAGGCTGAGATCGCCCTTCTGGGTCTCCAGGGAGATCGCCGTCGTCATCGTCCGGGTATGACCGTCGATGTTCCCGCCCACCACCAGAACGGCGCCGATCTCGGAGATCGCCCGCCCGAACGCGGCCAGCGCCGCCGTCATCAGCGAGAAGCGGGTGTGGTAGATGAGCACGAGGGCCCGGCGGGGCGCGGACAGGCGCAGCGACCGCAGCTGTTCGCCCAGATGCTCGTCGGCATCGGCCACCACCTGCCGGGTGAGGGCCGCCACCAGGGGGGTCGCCAGCACCGCCTGGGCGGCCACCATGGCCACGGGGGTGAACAGCAGGCCGAGGGGGCCGAACGGCCCCGAACGCGACAGGACGAGGTAGAGCACCAGCCCGACGATCACCGGTGGCAACCCCATGAAGGCATTGAGCAATCCGACCACGGCGGCCCGTCCCCGGAACCGCGCCACGGCGAGGAATGCCCCCAGGGGAATGCCGATCAGCAGCCCGATCGCCACCGCCGACAGGCTGACGCGCAGGGACAGCCACGCGATGGCGAGGACGTCGCGATCGAGGGTGGCCAGGCGGGCGAAGGTCTCGTGGAGGGTCTCGGTCATCGGGGCCGGATGCGCGGGCTCGGCTGCGATTGTGTCGTCCCGCCGGACACGATCAATAGGCAGTCCGCCGGCGTTGCGCCATCCCGCCTACCAGAGCGCCGCGTGCGGATAGAATGCAACGCCGTCACCGGGTGCAACGCCGGTTGCATCGTCCGGCAGCTCGGCGAGGCCGTCGCTCCGGGTCAGCGAGGTGAGCAGCCCGGCGCCTTCCCGGGGGTAGTTGCGCGCCTCCATCACCCCGTCGGCGCCCGGCGCCAGGGTGACGCGGACGAATTCCCGCCGCCCGGTCTTCTTGCGGTAGGCGAAGGCGGCGCGCACGGGCTGCGGAACCAGGGGAACGACCGTCGCGCCGCCGAGCCGCGCCAGCAGCGGGCGCACCACGAACAGCAGCGTCACGTAGACGGCGACGGGATTGCCCGGAAGGCCGACGAACGGGGTGCCGCCGATCAGCCCCATGGCGACGGGGCGGCCGGGCTTGATGGCGAGACGCCAGAACAGGAGCCGGCCCACCGCCTCCACGGCCCGGCGGACATGGTCCTCCTCGCCCGTGGAGACGCCGCCCGAGGTGAGGATGAGGTCGTGGTCGCTTGCGGCCTCCGCCAGCCGGGCGGCCAGGGCGTCGGGCTCGTCGCGCAGGATGCCGAGATCGTCCACCTCGGCCCCGAGGCGGGTCAGCAGGGCGACGAGCATCAGCCGGTTGGAATCGTGGATCGCCCCGGCGGCGAGGGGCGCCCCCGGCTCGGCCAGTTCGTCGCCGGTGGAGAACAGGGCGACGCGCAGGCGGGTGCGCACGGCGAGCCGCGCATGGCCCGTGGCGGCGGCGAGCGCCACGTCCTGCGGCACCAGCCGGCGGCCGGCGGCGATGATCCGCTCCCCCCGCGCCACGTCCTCGCCGGCCGCGCGCGCGTTGGCCCCGAGCTTAAGGCCCTGGGGCAGCAGCACGGTGTCGCCCTCGCGGCGCACATCCTCCTGCATGAACACCGTGTCGGCCCCCGGCGGCAGGGCGGCCCCGGTGAAGATGCGAACCGCGCCGCCCGCACCCGCCACCGCCCCGGGGGCAGCCCCGGCCGGCAGGCGCCCGCGCACGGGCAGGCGGGTGTCCCCGCTCGCGGCGAGGTCGGCATACCGGACGGCGTAGCCGTCCACCGCCGAATTGGCGAAGGGCGGTACGGCGTGGCCGGCGAAGACGTCCTCGGCCGCCACCCGTCCGTCGGCCCGGGCGAGGGACACGGTCTCGATCCCGGCCAGGACCGGAAGACGCTCGGCGATGAGGGCCGCCGCGTCCTCGATCCGCATCAGGGCTCCGCCGAAGGCGAAGCAATCGTCACTCAGTTGCGCCATCACGCATCTCGCAATTCGAGGCGGCCCAGAATCGCCGCGAGGGGGGCGGCGCGGGCGAGGACGAGGTCGGCGATGCCGGCGATGTCGTCGAGCGCCACCACCGGCAGGGCCGCCTCCGGGAAGGCCGTGTCGCTGGCGATCCCGACGATGCGCGGATCGCCAGGATGGAGCGGCGGCCGGCCATTGGCGGCGCGATGGATCTCGATCTTGTCATGAGCCTCGCGCTTGAACCCCTCGACCAGGACGAGGTCGCAGGGCGACAGCCTTCGCAAGAGGTCGGCCAAGGTGGCTTCGGCCGCGTCCCCCGTCTCGTGGATCTGCACCCAGCGCCGGGCGGAGGAGACGATGACCTCGCTGGCCCCGGCCTGGCGATGGCGATGGGAATCCTTGCCCGGCTGATCCACGTCGAAGGCGTGATGGGCGTGCTTGAGGGTGGCGACCCGCACGCCCCGGGCGACGAGGACCGGGATCAGCCGGGTCAGCAGGGTGGTCTTGCCCGCCCCGCTCCAGCCGGCCAGACCGATGATCCGGGGCGCGCTCATGGACCCTCTCCGACGCGGAAACCGAGATCGCGGAGCGCCGCACGGGTGGGAGCCTCCGCCAGCACGGCGAGGAACGCCGCCAGCGCCGGCGTGTCGCGCCTGGCCGTGGCGTAGGCGAAATCGTAGCGTTCCTCGGTGAGCGGCAGGAAGCCGAGGCCGTAGGCGCGGGCGACGGTGGCGATGGCCACGCCCCAATCGGCCCGCCCCTGCGCCACCGCCGCCGCCACGGCATTGTGCGAGCGCGGCTGGTTCCAGAACCCGGCCGGCCGGGCGCCCCGCAGCAGGCCGTCGACGAGGGCGCGGGTGCCCGAGCCGACGTTGCGGTTCACCATCACGGATTCGGGCCGGGCCAGCACCGCCGCCAGAGCCGCCTCGGCGCTCGCCCCTTCGAACAGCGGATCGCCGGGGCGGAAGACCACGCCCTGGAGGCGTCCCCAACCGGGGGCGAGGCTGAGACCCGCGCCGAGGAACGGGCCGTTGTAGAGGCCGGTCTCGGGGTCGAGCAGGTGCAGGGCCGCCAGATCGCATTCGCCGCGCTCCAGGGCGGCGAGTCCCCCGGCGGAGCCGACCCAGAGGGTGCGGACGCGCAGGCCCCGCTCGGCCAGGAATCCGACCACCCGGTCGAGCCCGACGCAATGGCTGCCGATCAGGGTGAGGTCGGGCGGGCGCAGCCCCGCCCCGAGGCGGGTGACCGAGACCGTCTCCCCCGCCTCGACCCCCGAGCGGGCGGCCGGGACGGCAAAGAACCCATCGGCCTGCGAGAAGGCGGTGACGGAGCCCGACCCCTTCGGCAGGGGCAGGGCGACCAGCCCCGCATCCGTCTCGGCCAGCGACGCCATCACGAACTCGGTCCGCCCGAGTTCGGAAGGCAC
>JAKONB010000432.1 GCA_022702195.1 Beijerinckiaceae bacterium
GTCGGCGAGATGTAGATGTCGTCCGGACCCGGCAGGTAGTTCGAATCGTTCGAGCGCAGGAAGCCGAACCCGTCCTGGAGCACCTCGACGGTGCCGGAGCCGATGATCTCGACCTCCTTGGACGCGAGCTGCTTGAGGATCGCGAACATCAACTCCTGCTTGCGCATGGTCGAGGCGTTCTCGACCTCGACCTCCTCGGCGAAGGTGATGAGTTCGGTGGGGGTCTTGGCCTTGAGATCCTGGAGCTTGACCTCGCGCATGGCGTCGAGATCGGTGGCGGCGATGCTGCCGTCCGCCGGTGCGGTCACGGGATCGAGGGCATCATAGGGTGACGTCATGGGCGATACAAAACCGACGGAAGGAGAAGGTCGACGGAGAAGGCGGGGAGTTGGAATCGCCGGGCGCCTTTTCGGCGCCAGTCAGTCGGGCCATCTGGGGAAGAACGGCTCCGCGCATCGTCTTTGCGGAGCCTGGGGCTCACGGGATGCAACACGGCGTAACTAGGAGGGACCTCACCGTTATCGCGTTTCGCCGGCTTTCTCAAGTCCCCGCCCGGGCGCCGCTCAGCGCCGCCGCAAGCGGACGTAGAGAGCCCCCGCGCCGCCATGGTGGCGGGCGGCCTCCTCGAAGCCGAGGACGATGCTGCGCAGCTCGGGCGCCCGCAGCCAGTGCGGCACGCTGCGGCGCAGGACACCGCGTTCCGAGAAGGCGTCGTCGTAGCCCATGCCCCCCTTGCCGGTGACGACCAGGACGTGGGTGTGGCCGGCGGCGCGCGCCCGCATCAGGAAGCCGTTGAGGGCGCCGTGCGCCTGCGCCTGGTACATCCCGTGCAGGTCGATCCGGGCATCCACCTGAAGCGCACCCCGGCGCAGGGCGAGGCGTACCCGCCGCTCGAGGCCAGGGGCGAGGGGAGGGGAGGCCGGCGTTGCCGGAGGCGCTGGGGCCGGGGCGCTGCCCACCGGTTTCAGGGTCGTGCGCCGGGCCGGGGGCGGGGCGGGCGGTTTGATCGCCGGCGCCTTCGCCTGCGTCGGCTTGAGCGGCGCGGGCTTGACCGCTTCGGGCTTGGCGCCCGCGAGGTTGGCGCCGGCAAATTTGGCACCGGCAAGTTTGGCGGCCGCCTGTCGGGCCTTCACCGCGCCGGTCGGGGCGGGGGAGGGGGCCGGGCCGGCCTCGACGGGCTTGGCTTTCGCCGGCCGCGTGCGCCCGCGCAGGGGGGTGATCAGGCGGGCGATCTCACCCCACAGGTAGGCATCCTCGCCGGAGAGGCCGCGCGGGCGTCGGGGCAGCCTCATGGCGTCGCCGGGGCCGGTTCGGCGGCGGCGGGTTTCGGCAGCAGGACGACGAAGCCCACGGCGTCGCGCAGGTCACCGGCCCGGATCCCGGCCTGCGCCCCCGTGCCGAGATAGAGATCGCCCCGGGCCGGCCCGACGATGGCCGAGCCGGTATCGGCCGCCACCACGAGGCGGCCGGGGCCGGACTCTCCGGCCACGTTCCCCTCCAGCCAGAACGGCAGGCCGTAGCGCCACAGGTTGGCATCCACCGCGAGGCTGCGGCCGGGGCTTAAGGCCACGCCCGCCGCGCCGGGCGGACCCAGCGTCGCGTCCTCCACCGGGGCGAGCTTGAAGAAGATGTAGGCCTCGTTGGCGCGCATCAGGCGGCGGCCCGTCTCCGGGTGGGCGCGCAGCCAGCCGGTCCAGCGGGCGAGCGTCAGCCCTTCGAGGGGCAGATGCCCCTCCCGCACGATCAGCTTGGCGACCGAGGTGTAGGGCCGGCCGTTGCGCCCGTCATAGAGCACCCGCACCGCGCGTCCGTCGGTGAGGCGCACCCGGCCCGAGCCTTGGACCTGCAGCACGAAGAGATCCACCGGATCGCGCAGGTAGAGGAGCGGCTGGGCACGGGCGCCCAGCGCCCCGTCCTCGATGGCGGCCCGGTCGGGATAGGGCGCGAAGCCGGTCTCCCCGGCGCGGGCAGCCCGCAGGGCCGGGTCGAGGCCGGGCCGGGTCTCGCCGGGGGCGAAGCTCACGAGGTCGTCCGGCCGGGCGAGGACGGGGGTGGCAAAACCCGGGGCCGCTTCGGCCGAGCCCTCGAGTTCGGGCTCGAAATAGCCGGTGAGAAATCCCCTGCGTCGCTCGGGGGCGCCCTCCGGGCCGGGCTGGATCACCCGATAGGCGGAGAAGCGGGTGGCGAAGAAGTCCGCCGCCTCGGAGGCCGGCAGGGTGGCGGCCCGCGCGCAGGACGCCGCCAGATCCGCCGCCGATCCGGTGACCTGGGGGGCGACCGGTACCGGCGGGGCTGCGCAGATGCGCCGGAAGGCGTCGAGGGCGGCTTGCGGGTCGGGACCCGGAAAGCCCGGCAGGGCGGTCCCCTCCACCGGTTCGAGCCGGGCCGTGCCGACGCGCAGCGGCTCGGCCAGAGCCGGGCCGAGGGCCAGCCCGGCGAGGGCCGCGAGGAGGCGGAGCGGCAAAGCCGTCACGGGGGAGAGGGACACGAGAAGGGGCGCGCGTCAGGCGCCGGCTTCGGTGGCCACGAGCTGCCAGTTCGGGTCGCGGCTCCCCAGGGTGCGGGCGAAGGTCCAGACGTCGGGCACCTCCACCACGGTCTCGGCGCTGCCATCGACCACGTGGCCGGCCGCGTCGCGGGTGGCGGTGATGAGGTGGGAGAGGAACTGCACCGTCACCTGCGCCACCCGGTTCTTCACCTCGACGGCGACGATCTCGGCCTTGTCGAGGGAGACGAAGGTGGTCTCCACCACCTCGCGCCGCGCCTCGCGGGCATCGATCTCGCGCTCGAAGCCCTCGCAGACCTCGCGGGAGAGCAGGCTGCGCAGGGTCTTGCGGTCGCCCTTGGCAAACGCGATCACGATCGCCTCGTAGGCGCTGCGGGCGCCCTCCACGAAGGCGCGCGGATCGAAATTCGGCTCCACCTGCACCACGGACTCGAGGCCGCGCGCGATGGCCGAGCCCGGCTCGGCGATTCCGCGCCAGTCGCGCGGCTCGGGCTTGGCCGCTTGATCGGACTTGGCCGCCCGGTCGGGCTGGGCGCGGTCGGCGCCTGGCAGGCGCACCACGTTGTCGCCCTCGGTCCGGGCGGTCGGCTCGGTCTGGCTGCGGTCCACCGGCTTGAACGGCGAGCGTTCAGCGCCGGTCTTCTGTCCGAGCACCGAGCGCAGCCGCCAGATCACGAAGATCGCCAGCGCGAGAAAGATCAGGGTCGTCAAATCGAAGGAGTCCTGCATCACCGATCCGATCGTGGCCGTCGCACGAAAACGCGTGTCCGAAAGGGCTCCCCCCATCCCGCATACAGCGCTTCGGGCCTTTCACGAAACACCCGGTCGCCGGGCGCTTCCCGTCACCGCGACGGCGCAGCGGGGAATTCGTGAGCCGTGCCGAGTGTCTCTCACGAAACTCCCGCTGCGCCCTCCTGCTCCCGGCAAGAAACGGCGGTGATCGGGAAATTCGTGAGGCTCTCTTAGCGGAGTGCGGGGCAAGGATCGAGCCGTGTCATTGTGAGGTCATTCTGCACGATGTCACGGATATGGGGCCATCCGGCCACCGGTTCCAGGCGAACGTGGTCCGAGCCCGCAGGCAAGCGTCCGCCGGGGCGAAAGGCAAGGCGTCACCCCGACGCGGGCGCCCCGACGCCGCCCGGCGCTCCGCTTGTTCCCGTGGGACGGGCATGATAGCGCGCTCTCGCGCCGGCCGACCCCAGCGATGATCCAGATGGCCCTGGCCGCGCGCCCGCACGTTTTCGATCTGAGGAGAACCCCCGCCATGGCCGATACCCCGGCACCGAACGGCAACGGTGGCGCCACGGCGCAGACCGACGATCAGCCCCCGGCGATCAACGCGCTGGCGCAATACACCAAGGATCTCTCCTTCGAGAATCCGAACGCGCCGCGCTCGCTGCAGCCGCAGGAAGCCGGCCCGCAGATCAGCATCCAGGTCAACGTCAACGCCAAGCAGCTCGCCGAGGCCGATTTCGAGGTCGAGCTGACGCTGGAAGGCGATGCCAAGGTCAATGGCGAGGTTCTGTTCGCCTTCGAGCTGACCTATGCGGGCATCTTCCGGATGCTCAACATCCCGGAGGACCAGCTCCACCCGGCGGTGATGATCGAGTGCCCGCGCCTGCTCTTCCCGTTCGCGCGCCAGATCGTCGCCGAATCCGTGCGCAACGGCGGTTTCCCGCCCCTCTACATCGACCCGATCGATTTCGTCGGCCTCTACCGCCAGAAGGCGATGGAAGCCCAGGCCCAGGCCCAGGCCACGGGTCCGCTCGCCTCCTGAGGTCGCCGCGCATCGACGGGACGCCCCGACCCCGGCCGAGAGGCCGGGGTTTTTCGTGGGCGCGGTCGCGGCGCATCGCGGGCCGACGCGGCGGCGTCCCCCCGGAACGGCCCGGCGCCACGGCGGTTGCCCGGGCACAGGCTTCACGAGGAATTCCCGATGGCGCAGAAGGCCGGCCGTACGATCCGCGCCACCGAACCCCGCGCGGTCCCCTGGCTCAGCATCGTGTTCGGCTACGGGCCGATGCTGCCCTTCGTGGCCGGGGCCGCCGCCGCCTGGTGGCTGCGCGACGATCTCGGCGACGCGCTCCTCTACCTGACGATCCTGTGGGGCTGCGCCATCCTGCTGTTCCTGTCCGGGGTGCGCCGCGGCGTCAGCTTCCGCACCGAGGGCGGGCCGACGCTCGCCCAGATGGCCACGATGATCGGGCTGTTCGGCCTCGGCTTCGTCGCCCTGGTGCTGGCGGCGCTGGGCCTGTCGGCGGCGGCCCTGCTCCTGCTCATCGGCGGCTTCACCGCCGTGGCGATCCTCGACCCCATCGCCGCCCGGCGCGGGGAGGCGCCGCTGTTCTTCGCCCGCCTGCGCCCGTTCCAGATGCCGATCGCCATCCTCAGCCTGATCGCGATGCTGGCCCTCAAGCTCTGACGCCTCAGAGCCTCGCGCTTGCCGCCCCGGCCCCCCCGCGATAGAGCCCGCGACGACCCCGACAGACCGTACCGAAGCGAACATCACCATGGCCAAGGCCGAATCCAACAAGGCCGACACCCTGAAGCCCCGCCTGCCGCGCGGCTTCGTCGACCGGCGCGAAGACGAGATCGCCGCCCAGCACCGGATGCTGGAGACGATCCGCCAGAGCTTCGAGCTCTACGGCTTCGAGGCTTTGGAGACCCCGTTC
>JAKONB010000452.1 GCA_022702195.1 Beijerinckiaceae bacterium
CGGCCGACCGCTACTTCCAGGCCGAGGTCAGCGACACCCACAAGCTCGTTCCCGAGGGCATCGAGGGGCAGGTGCCCTACAAGGGTCCGGTGGCGGCGGTGCCGCACCAGCTCGCCGGCGGCCTGCGCGCCGCCATGGGCTATGTCGGCGCCCCGACCATCCCGGAATTCCAGGACAAGGCCCAGTTCGTCCGCATCACCAATGCGGGCCTGCGCGAGAGCCACGTCCACGATGTGACCATCACCCGCGAGAGCCCGAACTACCCCGGCCGCGCCTGATCGCCCGGCCGCGATGCCCGATCCGCGCCATCTCGTGCTCTGGCCCGTCCTGGCGCAGATCGGACTGACCTTCGGCCTCTATGTCTGGCTCTCGGTGGTCCGTCAGGTGGCGGTCCGCCGGGGCGAGGTCAGCTACGGCTGCTTCGCACTCGGCCGCGACGAGCCGCCGCGCATCGCCCGGATCACCCGCAACCTCGCCAACCAGTTCGAGCTGCCGGTGATCGTCTTCGCCTGCATCGCCCTGCTGGCGTCCCTCGACCGGGTCGCCCCGGTGGATGTTTGGGCCGGCTGGATCTTCGTCGCCGGCCGCGTGATCCATACGGGGGTCCAGACCTTGACCGACAACGTGCCCCTGCGCGGGCAGGTGTTCCTGATCAACGTTGTCGGCTGCGCCATGCTGGTGGCGCATCTGGGATTCGTCGCCCTCGCCGGCTAGGCGCGCCCAAGGAACACCCGTGACCCTCCAGGCCATCCTCGCCCCGCTCTTCGCCCAGGTCTTCCTCACCTTCGCTCTGCTGATCTGGACCGGGCGGATGCGCCTCCTCGCGGTCCGGACCCGCAGCGTGCGGGCGGGGGAGGTGAGCCTGGGCGAGCGGAACTGGCCGCCGCCCGCCCAGCAGGCGGCCAACGCCTTCGCCAACCAGTTCGAGATTCCGGTCCTGTTCTACGTGTTGGTGGGCCTCGCCCTGGCGACGCGGAAGGCCGATCTCGTCTTCGTCGTGATGGCCTGGATCTTCGTGGCGACCCGCTTTGCCCATGCGGGCATCTACGTCACCACCAACCACGTTCCGTATCGCTTCCAGGCCTTCCTCGTCGGTACGCTGGTGCTGCTCGCCATGTGGATCGTATTCGCTGTTCGCATCCTCGCGGTACCGCTGGGCGTCTGAGCGCTGGCGAACCGATCGCCGCACTGGGGCTGGCATCGGTTTTTGCCGAAAACCGGCCTCCACTTTTCGGGCCGATGCTTTAGGGATACGCGAAGCAGGAGGGGAGGGGTCGTCGCATGCGCGTACTCGTGGTCGGGGCCGGGGCCACCGGCGGATATTTCGGGGCGCGCCTCGCCCAGGCCGGGCGCGACGTGACCTTCCTGGTTCGCCCGGCGCGGGCGCAGATTCTCGCGGCCAAGGGCCTCCGGGTGAAGAGCCCGCATGGCGACTTTTCGATCCCCGCGCCCCAGACCGTCACCGCCGCCGATCTCGCGGCGGCACGCGGCGGCGCCTTCGATCTCGTGCTCCTGAGTTGCAAGGCCTACGATATCGACAGCGCCCTCGCCGACGTCGCACCGGCGATCGACCCGGAGACGGCGGTGCTGCCCGTTCTCAACGGCCTGCGCCATCTCGATGCGCTCGATGCGCGGTTCGGCGCCGGGCGGGTGCTGGGCGGTTCCTGCGCCATCGCCGGCACGCTCGGGCCGGATGGCGAGATCCGTCAGATGAACGCGCTGCACACGCTCACCTATGGCGAGCGCGACGGCAGCCGCTCGGGCCGGATCGAGGCCATCGATGTGGCGATGCGCGAGGCCGGCTTCGATGCCCGGCTTAGCGAGACCATGTTGCTGGAGATGTGGGAGAAATGGACCTTCCTCGCCACGCTGGCCGGCTCCACCTGCCTGATGCGCGCCACCATCGGCGACATCGTCGCGGCGCCGGGCGGGCGTGACCTCATCGAGGCGCTGCTGGAGGAGTGCCGCACCATCGCCCGGGCGGCGGGCCATGCACCGCGCCCGAAATTCATGGAGCGCACCCGCGCCACCCTGACCACGGAGGGCTCGGCCTTCACCGCCTCGATGCTGCGCGACATCGAGAACGGCGCGCGGATCGAGGCCGACCACATCGTCGGCGACCTGATCGCCCGCAGCAGCGACGCGGGCGCGCATCCGGTGCTTGACCGCGTCTACACCCATCTGAAGGCCTACGAGAACCGGCGCGCCCGCGAGACCGCGGCGACGGCTCAGTAACGCGCGCCGGGCGGCGGCGGGGGCGGGTTGCCGTATTCGAGCTGGGTCTTGGCATCCAGCCGGCGCTGCGGCGGCGGCGTCAGGTCCGGGGCGGCGGGTGCGGTGGAGCAGGCGGCGACGCAGAGCATGACGAGGCCGGCGAGGCCGAGATGGATGACGGGAGGCATGGCGTTCTCTAAAGCTTCGGTGCCGACGATGCGACACGAGCGCCTGTCTGACGGCGGATCGCGCCGGAAGCTCGGCCGTATTGTGACCGGCCGCTGCCTTAAGCGTGGCCGTATCGCGGCGAGAGCCGCCCCTTCGAGGATCGTACCCTGACGCCGCCCGCCCGCCTCTCCGCCGCCATCGAAGTCCTTGCCGACATCGCCGGCCGCCGTCGCCCCGCCGCCGATGCCCTGAAGGATTGGGGCTTAGCCCATCGCTTCGCGGGCTCGGGGGACCGCGCCGCCATCGCCAGCCTCGTCTACGACGCCCTGCGCCGCCGAGCCTCCGCCGCCTGGATCCTGCGGGACGATAGCCCGCGCAGCCTCGTCCTCGGGATGATGCGCCTGCAATACGGCCTCGCCGCTCCCACCATCGCGGGCCTGTTCACCGGCGACCGCTTCGCACCCGAGCCCCTCACCGATCCGGAGCGCGAACGGCTCGAGTCCGGCTCGCTCGCCGACGCGCCGCCGGAGGTGGCCGGCGATGTGCCCGAATGGGTGGTGCCGTCGCTGAAGGCGGCCTTCGGTGACGACCTTCACGACGAGCTGCGCGCGCTCTCCCGCCGCGCGCCCCTCGACATCCGGGTCAATACCTTGAAGCGCAGCCGCGCCGAGGCGCTGGACGGGCTGGCCCATCTGGCGCCCGCGCCGACCCCGCACGCGCCCAACGGCCTGCGTATTCCCATCGGCGAGGATGGACGCGGCCCCGCCCTGCATGTCGAACCCGAATTCATCGACGGCTGGTACGAGATCCAGGACGAGGGATCGCAGCTCGCGAGCCTGCTGAGCGGCGCCCGCCCCGGCGAGACGGTGATCGACCTCTGTGCCGGCGGCGGCGGCAAGACCCTGAGTTTGGCCGCGATGATGCGCAACGAGGGCCGGCTCGTGGCCAGCGACGACGATCCGCGCCGGCTCGCCCCGATCCACGAGCGCCTGCGCCGGGCCGGCGCTCAGGCCGAGATCCGAACGCCGCGCACCGGCCGCGCCCGTGCGGACGTGCTGGGCGATCTCGACGGTCAGGCCGACCGGGTCCTGGTCGACGCGCCCTGCACCGGCTCCGGTACCTGGCGCCGCAACCCGGACGCCAAGTGGCGGCTGCGCCCCAACGCCCTGACCCTGCGGGTGGCCGATCAGGCGACGGTGCTCGACCGCGCCGCCCGGCTGGTGAGGCCCGGTGGGCGCATCACCTACATCACCTGCTCGCTGCTGCCGGAGGAGAACGACGCGGCCGTCGCCGGGCTCCTGGGGCGGACGGGGGAGGATTTTTCGGTCGTTCCCGCCCGCGACGGGGTGGAGGCGCTGAGCCCCGCCCTCGCTCCCGCGCTGCGCTTCACCGAGCACGGCCTCCAGATGAGCCCCGCCCGCACCGGAACGGACGGTTTTTTCGTGGCGACCCTGCGGCGTCGCGGCTGAATCCGAACCGCCCGCATCCCCAGCTCCGTGCCGGCCGCACGGCCGTCGCGCGGAGAGGTCCGTTGCACCGGGCGGGGGCGTCGTCTAACTGCGAACGATGAATACCGACCACGACAAGATCCTCATCGTCGATTTCGGCTCCCAGGTGACCCAGCTCATCGCCCGGCGCGTGCGCGAGGAGGGGGTCTATTGCGAGATCGTCCCCTTCACCAAGGCGGCCGAGGCCTTCGCCGAGACCCGGCCCAAGGGCGTGATCCTCTCGGGCGGCCCCGAATCGGTGACGACCGACGCCTCGCCGCGCACGCCGCAGGTGATCTTCGAGTCGGGCGTGCCGGTCTTCGGCATCTGCTACGGCCAGCAGACCATGGCGGCTCAGCTCGGCGGCGAGGTCGAGGGCGGCCATCATGCCGAGTTCGGCCGGGCGGAGATCGAGATCGTCGCCGAATGTCCTCTGTTCAACGGCGTCTGGCATGTGGGGGAGCATTACCCGGTCTGGATGAGCCATGGCGACCGGGTCACCAAGCTTCCCGACGGTTTCACCACCGTCGCCATGTCGAAGAATGCGCCCTTCGCGGCGGTGGCCGACGCGGCGCGCAACTACTATGCGGTGCAGTTCCATCCGGAGGTGGCGCACACCCCGCACGGCGCCCTGCTGATCCGCAACTTCGTGCGCGACATCGCCGGCTCTCGGGCGACTGGACCATGGGCGCCTACCGCGCCGAGGCGATCGCCAAGATCCGCGAGCAGGTCGGATCCGAGAAGGTGATCTGCGGCC
>JAKONB010000473.1 GCA_022702195.1 Beijerinckiaceae bacterium
GGCGCGCATCGGCTCGACGTGTCGAGCCTGACCCTCGGTCGGGATCAGGGCGCGGTGATATCAAGTGGCATGATACCAGGATCGAGATCGAGTCGTTCCGCGAGGCGTCGCGGTGATCGGCGACTGATGGGGGGCCGGCTCCATCGCGAGGACACGGCGTTGCTGCGGCCCGTCTTTCCAATGGCCGGCGATGTCTTGAACGAGCATGGCTCGGTGGGCCGGGCCGATCGCCGGTCACGGTCGTGGCCGAACCGGCATGTCCGCATCGCGCCTCGGCTTGCGCGATGCGAACCGATGCAACCGTCGCGACGACGGTCCGGCTGCCTCATGCGCCCCGGCGCGCGCCCTTTCCCGTCGGAAGCAGGGCGTGCGGCGGGCGTTTTGTGAGAGACACTCAGTCGAGGCCGAGCATCAGTCCGATATTCTGAACCGCAGCCCCCGAGGCGCCCTTGCCGAGATTGTCGAGGCGCGCCACCAGAACGGCCTGACGATGGGCGGCGCTGCCGAAGACCCGCAATTCGAGACGATCCGTGTCGTTGAGGGCTTCCGGCTCGATCTTCTCCAGATGCCGTCCCGTGGTTGCGCCGGGCACCACCTGAACCAGGGATTGCCCTTCGTAATAGGAGAGCAGCGCGGTCTCGAGATCGCCGGCGCTCGGGTGACCGGGCAAGGTGTCGAGATGAAGCGGGATGCTGACCAGCATCCCCTGGCGGAAATTCCCGACCGAGGGAATGAAGATCGGCCGCCGGGTCAGCAGGCTGTAGGCCTGGGTCTCCGGCAGGTGCTTGTGCGCGAAGCCGAGGCCGTAGAGCAGGAACGGTTCGCCTGTACCGGCCTCATAGGCCTCGATCATGGTCTTGCCGCCGCCACTATACCCACTGACCGCGTTGATGCTGATCGGCGCATCCGATGCGATCAGACCGGCCTCCACCAGGGGGCGCAGCAGGGCGATGGCCCCGGTGGGGTAGCAGCCCGGATTGGCGACGCGCCGCGCATCGCGGATCGCCTGGCGCTGGCCCGGATGCAGCTCGGCGAAACCGTAGACCCAGTCCGGATTCACCCGGTGGGCGGTGCTGGCGTCGAGGATGCGGGGGCCGCCACCCGGCAGGGAATCGGCGAGGGCCACGGTCTCGCGGGCGGCGTCGTCGGGCAGGCACAGGACCACGAGGTCGACGTCGCGCAGGAGCGCCTGCTTGATCGCCGCGTCCTTGCGGCTCTCGTGCGGAATGCTCTTGAGGGCGACCCGGCCATCGCGCTCCAGGCGCTCGCGAATGCCGAGACCCGTGGTGCCGGCCTCGCCATCGATGAAGACCGTGGGTTTGGCCCCCGAAACATGCTCGCTCATACGTCTCACCTCGATCATCCGCGCGGAATCGTCAGCCCCGGCGCGATGTGATCGCGACGTGGCGGGTGCGCATCCCCGAGTCAACGCTGTCGCGCCCGCATGAGACTGCTTCATGACAGTTCGCGCCATCCCCAGGAGAAAGACGGAGAGCCGGAACGGTGGCGTTCGCGCGGTCGTTGTGCCGACAATGCAAGTCTATGCTTCAAGGTGATGCGATGTCGGCAAGTGCGGAGAAGACGGATCCGGCCCTGTGGGAGAAGGTGAAGGAGCAGGTCACGCGCTCGGACAAGGGCGGCAAGCCCGGCCAATGGTCAGCCCGCAAGGCCCAGGCCGCCACCAAGGCCTACAAGGAGGCTGGCGGCGGTTACGCCGGCAAGAAATCCGCGGACAACCACCTCAAGCAATGGACCGAGGAGGAGTGGGACACCAAGTCCGGCAAGACGAGTGGTGAAACCGGCGAGCGCTACCTGCCCAAGAAGGCCCGCGAGGCGGTGACGGACAAGGAATACGACCGCTCCACCAGGAAGAAGCGCGCCGACTCCGCCAAGGGCAAGCAATACTCGAAGCAGCCCGCCGACGTGGCCGAGAAGACGGCCGTGGCTCGCCGATCGACGGGCGGCCAAACCAAGGCCGAGCTGATGAGGGCGGCCCGAGACAGGAAGATCCCCGGCCGCTCCACCATGTCGAAGGGCGAACTCGAGCGGGCCCTCCACGCCTGATCCGACCGGGACCGATCAGGCGGCGATCAGCGTCCCCCAGGATTCCTTCCAGGTGTCCTGGGGATCGACGACGACGATCTCGAGGTTGCCCTCGTTGGCGACATGGACCGCGATGCCGAAGGCCTCGGCCACCGGCAATGCGCCGGTACTGCTGAAGGCTGTCCCGTCGGCGAGCTTCACCTCTCCCAGAACCGCATCGTTCGGTCGGGACAGGATGAGGGTGACGGCACCCGCGACGGGGGCCTGTGCGCGCCGGAAGGGTTTTGCCATGGGGTCTCGTTTCTCCGTGTCGCCGTTCGCGAGGACATGAGTCGTTCCCCTGAACCCGTTGCGCCCAAAAGAAAAGGGCGGCTGTGACGCCGCCCTTGTCCGATGTCGATGCTGATCCGATCAGCGCTTCGAGAACTGGAAGCTGCGGCGGGCCTTCTTGCGGCCGTACTTCTTGCGCTCGACCACGCGGCTGTCACGGGTCAGGAAGCCTTCGCGCTTGAGCGGCGAGCGCAGCTCGGGCTCGTAGTAGGTCAGAGCCTTGGACAGGCCGTGGCGCACGGCGCCGGCCTGACCGGAGAGACCGCCGCCATGCACCGTGACGGTGATGTCGTACTGGTCGACGCGGTTGGCGATGGTGAGGGGCTGGCGCAGGATCATGCGCAGCACGGGGCGGGCGAAGTAGACCTCGACGGCGCGGCCGTTGACCACGACGGTGCCGTTGCCGGGCTTG